>NZ_LUNH01000022.1:0-72678 GCF_001628525.1 Aeromicrobium sp. REDSEA-S38_B2
AGCCGTGGGGATGAGGGCCTGCAGCAGGCTCATCCCGTCATCCAGGGCGGTGATGGTCACGGTGCGGTCCTGCTGGGCGGCCTTGCGGCGCTCGATCGCACGGTCGGGCTCGACCCGGACCAGGAACCGGCGCAGCCACCCCTTCAACTGACCCAGGGTGTGGGTGGTGGCGTAGGCGAGGACGGTCTCGTCCAGCCGGGTGATGTTCTCGGGTTGGTGGAGCTTCCAGGCGGTGGAGGCGATCTCGCGGGCCTTGGCACGGTCGACCTCACCCCGCACGTGAGCGGCCCACACGGTCGGCAGGTCCATGACGAGGGTGCGGGTGGCCGAGACCAGGTTCGAGATCAGAGCGGTGGCGACGTGGAGCTCGACGGCGACTTCCAGGATCGCGACCTGACGGGCGTCCTCGACCTGACGAGCGCTCAACCCTTGGGCGAGGGCGTCGGTGCGGCGGGTCTCCACGAACCGCAGCACCGCCCGAGCCTGCTCCGCCTCACCAGCCCACACCCGCGCCGACGCGACTGCCGCGTCTGCGAGGAGGGTGTCGGTGGGGTTCATGTCTCCAACCTAGAGACCCCCTCCGACACCCCCCTCCAGCCCGGAAGACCACTGTGGATACGGGGATTTCGGCTGATTTGCGCTGGGCCGTTGCCGGGTGGTCTCGCTCCGTCGCGGCTACGCCCTCATTGCGACGGCTCCATCGCACCGACGAGCTCGCTGGCGCTCGCCGTCGCCGCTACTCGACCAGCGGAACCCTCCGCTGGTCGAGTAGTCGACGCCGCTGGGGGCACCTCCCGCTTGCGGGGGCCGAAGGAGCAGGCGGAGGTCGAGACCACTCGAAGCGGTCGCTGGGGGCCGGCTCGCGCTGACCTGTTGCCGGATGGTCTCGATACGCAGGGACCTCGCAAGCTCGTCCCTGCTACTCGACCAGCGGAACGTTTCGCTGGTCGAAAGGGACGACGCCGCGACGGGGCGGGTGGAGACGTGATTCGGCCCCGAGAGCGGACGACGAGACTCGAACTCGCAACATTCTGCTTGGAAGGCAGAGACTCTAACCAATTGAGCTACGTCCGCTCTCGGGGCCGAAGCGGGTCCATGATGCCACACCGCGTCGACCCGGGGCCGGGGCGGGGCTCGGTCAGTCCTGGCGTGCGACGAGCAGGACGGCGCGGTCGTCGTCCTTCGCGCGGACCCGGCCGAGGATCCGACCCGCAGCACCCTCGACGCCTGCGCGGAGGGCACGCGTCGCCGCCGTGCGCAGCCACGCGACGCCCTCCTCGACGCCCTGGTCGCGCGACTCGACGACGCCGTCGGTGTAGAAGAGCAGCGTCTCGCCCGGCTCCAGGCGTCCGTGCGTCTGGGTGAAGAGCGGGTGACGCATGATGCCGAGGGCCGTGCCGCGCGCCTCGTCGATCGCCCACTCCCCCGTCGACGGGCGCCAGTGCAGGACGGGCGGGTGACCGGCGCTGATGATCCCGTAGGAGCCGGTGCGCAGGTCGATCGAGACGTGCACCGCCGTCGCGAAGCCCTCCTCCCACTGCTGCCGCAGCAGGAAGTCGTTGGCGGCCGCGAACAGGGCCTGCGGCGGCAGGGCGCCGATCAGTCCGCCCAGTGCACCCGCGAGCTGCAGCGACTGCGTGCCCGCCGCGACGCCCTTGCCGCAGACGTCGACGAGGATCATCTCGAGCTCGACCTCGTCGGCCGACAGGTTCGCGACCATGAAGTCGCCGGAGAAGTGCACACCACCGGCGGTGAGCATGGCCGACTCCGAGTACCACCCGCTCGGCAGCGGGGGCACCTTGCCCTGCGCGTGGAGCCGGTCGCGCAGGTCGACGAGCATGGCCTCGCCCAGCGGTCCGGGGAGTCCGCTGCGCCGACGCCGCGCCTCCCAGAGCTGGATCGCGGCGACCGTCGCCATCATGACGAGGGAGCTGACCCGGCTGACCGTGATCCCCTCGCGCACGTACTCCAGCGAGACGGTGATCGTCACCAGCACGACGATGACGCCGACGAGCACCAGCAACGGCTGGAACCGCAGGGTGATGCTGCCGATCAGCAGCGGGATGACGAACGTGAGCGCCGGGAACACCGCGTAGTTGGTGATCGACAGCGCGAAGATCCCGAGGCAGGCGACCAGCAGCACGGCGAGGACGGCGACCTGTCCCTCGCGGGTGCCCGTCTGCCAGCGGACGACGCGGTCGTCCACGTACCGGCTCAGGCGCATCCGCGCATGGCTCACACGTGACCTCACCGGCCGAGCGTACCCGCGCGCTGGCACGTCGGGCACCAGAACAGGTTGCGGGCCGCGAGCTCCTGCTTGCGGACCGTGTCGCCGCAGACGTAGCAGGCGCGACCGTCACGTCGGTACACGTAGACCTCCCCGCCGTGGTCGTCGCGACGCGGCGCGCGACCCATGACGTCGGGACCGTGCTCGACGTGCACGGTGTCAATGCGACCCTTGCGCACGCCCTCGCGCATCAGGGCGATCAGGTCGGCCCACATCGCGTCCCAGAACGGCTCGGGCAGCTCCCGGCCCGGCAGGAACGGGTCGATGCCGCCACGGAACAACACCTCCGCCCGGTACACGTTGCCGATCCCCGCGACCACCGACTGGTCCATGAGCAGGGTGGCGATCGGTGCCCGCGAGCGGTGGATGCGCGCCCACGCGCGGCCCGGGTCGGCGTCGTCGCGCAGGGGGTCGGGCCCGAGCCGCGACAGCAGCGTGTCGACCTCGTCGGGCAGCAGCAGCGTGCAGGCCGTCGGCCCCCTCAGGTCGCCCGTCCGCGTGGGCCACTCCGCCGGTCCGACGAGCCGCCAGCGCACCTGCCCGGTGACCTCGGGGACCTCGCCCTCCGGGTGCTTGCGGACGCGGAACTTGCCGAAGAGCCCGAGGTGCACGTGCACCTGCTCGGCCAGGCCGTCGAACCGGACCAGCAGGTGCTTGCCCCACGCGTCGGCCGAGACGAGCGTCAGCCCGTCGATGCGTGCGGCACCCTCCTCGAAGCGACCCTGCGGGCTGCTGGAGGTGACCCGGTCGCCGGCGAACGCGTCGTCGACGCGCTGGGCGAGCCGGTGGATGGTGTGACCCTCAGGCACCGTGGCGCCCTGCGGGTCGAGAGGTCGGGAGGGACCCGTGGGTCACCCGAAGCCGCCGGTGGTCTCGTACGTGCCGAGCAGGTCGATCCGACGCTGGTGACGCTCCGCGCCGCTGAAGGGCGTCGTCAGGAAGGTCTCGATGATCTCCACGGCCTCCTCGAACGTATGCATGCGACCGCCCACGGACACCACCTGCGCGTCGTTGTGCTCACGGGCGAGCCGCGCCGTCTCGACGCTCCACGCGAGCGCGGCGCGGATGCCGCGCACCTTGTTCGCGGCCATCTGCTCGCCGTTGCCGGAGCCGCCGATGACGACGCCCAGCGACCCGGGCTCGTCGGCGACGGCCTGCGCGGCCGCCACGCAGAACGGCGGGTAGTCGTCCTCCGCGTCGTACTCGTAGGCGCCGTGGTCGACGGGCTCGTACCCGTGGTCGGTCAGCCAGGCGGCGAGACGGTCCTTCAGCTCGAGTCCGGCATGGTCGGTTCCCAGGTGCACGCGCATGCCGTCAGTGTCCCAGAACCGGGGCCGGGGCCGTCGTCCGCCCGTCAGGGCGTGCGGGACGACGCGCGGGCGGCGTCGAGCCACGCGCCGACGGCGGCGACCGTGCTCCGCGCCGCGTCGAAGACCTCCGGCTGGCGCCAGAACGAGTGGATCATGCCGAGAGCGCGGACGGCCATCACGGGAACGCCGGCGTCGGCGAGCGCCGCCGCGTACGCCTCGCCCTGGTCGCGCAGCACGTCGTGCTCGCACGTGACCACGACGGCCGGCGGGTGGTCGGCGAGGTTCGTCGCCCGGGCCACGCTGACGTCGGGCCGGTCGGCGACGTCGTCGGCCGCGTAGGCGTCCCACATCCACGTCATCGACGCGAGGTCGAGCGCGGCGTTCTCGAGGGCCGGGTCGAGCGGGGCGCGACGGTCGGTGACCGGGTACAGCAGCACCTGGTGGTCGAGCAGGCGCGGGTCGCGCACGCACAGCCCCGCCACGAGGTTGGCGCCAGCGGAGTCGCCGATGCCGGCGACCCAGGCGGTGTCGACGTCGAGCGAGTCGCCGTGCGCGCGCAGCCACCGCGCCGCCCGCTCCACGTCGTCGAGCGGCGCCGGGTAGGGATGCTCCGGGGCGAGCCGGTAGTCGACGGCCAGCAGGGCCCACCCCGTCGTGTCGGCCAGGTACCGGCAGAACGAGTCGTGCGTCTCGAGGTCGTGGAGCACCCACCCGCCACCGTGCACGTACAGCGCCACCGGTGCGCCCGCCGCCGGCCGGTACAGACGACACGGCACGCCGTCGGCGTCGACGTCGGCCACGTGGTCGACCTCGGTCCGCACCGGCTCCGCCAGCGCCGCCTCGCGCGACACCGACCGCATCGTGCGGACCAGCTCCACGTCGAGCGGCGTGTCGTCGGTGCCGAGCGCGTCGAGGTAGGCGCGGGCCTGCGGGTGCAGCGTCATGGCGTCATCGTAGGTGGGGTGGGGGCCCGCCCAGAGCGGCCGTCGGGGCTACGCCCCTGGACCTGCGTGGGCTTGGACGCCCACCAGGTCTCGATACAGCGGGACCGGCTTCGCCGGTGGACTACTCGTCCGTCGCGGCTACGCCCTGGACCTGCGGGGGTCTGGACACCCACCAGGTCTCGATACAGCGAGACCGGCTTCGCCGGTGCACCACTCGACCTGACTGAACCGTTCGCTCGCTGCGCTCGCTCAGGTTCAGTCAAAAATCGGGTCGCGGTCGCGGGTGCGCTTCAGCTCGTAGAAGCCGTCGTATCCCGCGAGCAGCCGCGCGCCGTCGAACACGCGACCGGCGTCCTCACCCTTCGGAGCCGGCGACAGCACCGGACCGAAGAACGCCGTGCCACCGACCGAGATGACCGGCGTGCCGACCTCCTGGCCCACCCGCTCGATGCCGTCCTGGTGCGAGGCGCGCACCGCGTCGTCCAACGACGTGTCGTCGGCCGCGGCGGCCAGCTCCGTCGGCAGACCGATCTGCTCCAGCACCTCGACGTAGAGGTCGTGGGTGAAGTCGCGACCGCCGGGGTGACGCGCCGTGCCGATGGCCGTGTAGAACTCGCGCAGCTTCTCCTGCCCGTGCTGCTGCTCGATCGCGATGGCCAGGCGCACCGGCCCCCACCCGCGCTGGATCATCTCCTTGTACTCCTCGGGGACGTCCTTGTCCTCGTTGAGCACCGAGAGGCTCATGACGTGGAAGACGGTGTGCACGTCGCGCACCTGCTCCACCTCGAGCATCCAGCGGGACGTCATCCAGGCCCAGGGGCACAGCGGATCGAACCAGAAGTCGACGGTCTCGACGGTCTGCGACTCAGTCATGCACGCCTCAACCACGGGCGACGCGTCACCATTCCCCGCGACCTCCGGCTCACCGATCTCACAGTCGTCCCCACCGCAGCGTGCGGACGGTGTTACCCCGACCTGACACGAGAAGCGCACGACGCGAAACACGCCGTCCCTAACGTCGGCGACGACCACGGGCCGACCAGCGGCCCGCGCAGGAACCGAGCGAGGCAGTCCATGACGATCGAGATCGACACCCCGCGTCCCCCCGCGACGGCGCCCGACGCCGACGCGACCGCCCCGCCCCGACGGCGCACCGGCCGCTGGATCGACCACTGGGACCCCGAGGACACCGCGTTCTGGGAGTCGACCGGCAAGCGCGTCGCCCGCCGCAACCTGGCGTGGTCGATCTTCGCCGAGCACCTCGGGTTCTCCGTCTGGCTGCTGTGGAGCGTCACCGCCACCTTCCTCGCCTCGGCCGGCTTCGCGTTCACGCCCCAGCAGCTGTTCTGGCTCGTCGCGGCACCGAACCTCGTCGGCTCGCTCATCCGGCTCCCCTACACGTTCGCCGTGCCCCGCTTCGGCGCACGCAACTGGACCGTCGTCAGCGCCCTGCTGCTCCTCGTGCCGACCGCCCTCTTCGCGTTCTTCGTGCAACGACCGGACACGCCCTACTGGGTGTTCATCGTCATCGCGGCCACGGCGGGCGTCGGCGGCGGCAACTTCGCGTCGTCGATGGCGAGCATCAACTTCTTCTACCCGGCTAGCCGCAAGGGCACGGCGCTCGGCCTCAACGCCGCCGGCGGCAACCTGGGCGTCTCGCTGGTGCAGCTGTTCCTGCCGGTGATCGTCGGAGGCGCCGGGCTCTTCGGCCTGGTGGCGGCGAGCGGCTCGATCCACCTCGAGCGCGCCGCCTACGTGTGGGGCGGCCTGGCCCTGGTCGCTGCGGCGGGCGCCTTCTTCTTCATGAACAACCTCGCGGTCGCCTCGTCGCGGCCGCGCGAGCAGCTGCGCGTCGTCCGCTACCGGCACACGTGGATCATGGCGTTCCTCTACATCGGCACGTTCGGCTCGTTCATCGGCTTCTCCGCCGCCATGCCGCTGCTCATCAAGATCAACTTCTTCAACCAGCCCACGCCCGACGTGGTCGGCATCGGCATCAACGTCGCGTCCTTCGCGTTCCTCGGGGCGCTGGTCGGCTCGATCACGCGGCCGTTCGGCGGCTGGCTGGCCGACCGCTTCGGCGGTGCGCGGGTGACGGTGGCGTCGTTCGCCCTCATGACGATCGGCACGCTCGCCGTGCTGGTCACGTTGACCCGGCTGACGCCCGTCCCGAAGGTCGACCCGACGACCGTCGACCCCGCGACGTTCACCTACCCCGACGCCGTCCGCAGCGCCGTCGAGTCGAACGAGCAGGTCTTCTGGTTCTTCCTCGCCGCCTTCCTGTTCGTCTTCGCCGCGTCGGGCATGGGCAACGGCTCGACGTACCGCATGATCCCGATCATCTGGAAGGTGCGCGCCGAGGCGGCCGGCCCCGAGGGGTCGCCCGAGCGGGGCGCGGCGCTCGTCCAGGCCACCCGTGAGGCGTCGGCCGTGCTCGGCATCGTCGGTGCCATCGGCGCGATCGGCGGGTTCCTCATCCCCATGACGTTCGGCGCCCCGTGGATCAACGACCCGGTCGCCGCGGTGCGCAGCGCGTTCGCCGTGTTCGCCGTGTTCTACGTGGTGTGCCTGCTGGTCACCTGGGCGGTGTACCTGCGGCCCGGGTCGGCGATGTCCCGCGCCCGGGTCTGAGATGCCCGTGCCCCACGACCAGGTCGCGCAGGTCCCGACGACCGACTCCCACTGCCCCTACTGCGCGCTGCAGTGCGCGCAGCAGGCCGGCCGACGTCCACCCCTTCTGGCAGAGCCCCCCGCGGTTCGTGGGGAAGTCCCGCGGCTCCACCCGACGCGGTGGCGGTGTTCGGCGGTGGCGGGCTCACCAACGAGAAGGCGTACCAGCTCGGCAAGTTCGCTCGGCTCGCGCTGCGCACCCGCCTCGTCGACTACAACGGGCGGTTCTGCATGGCGTCGGCCGCGGCGGCCGCCAACCGCAGCCTCGGCGTCGACCGGGGTCTGCCGTTCCCGCTCACCGACCTCGACGACGCCGACGCGGTGCTGCTGCTGGGCAGCAACCTGGCCGACACGATGCCGCCGTCGGTGCAGCACCTCGCAGGACCACGCGCGCGGGGCGGCCTCGTCGTCGTCGACCCTCGGCGCTCGGCCACGGCACGGCTCTGCGACGACGGCGCAGGCACGCACCTGCAGCCCCTGCCGGGCACCGACCTCGTCCTGCTGCTCGGCCTCCTGCACGTGGTGCTGGGCGACGGGCTCGCCGACGTCACCTACCTGGACGAGCGCGTCGACGGCGTCGAGGACGTGCGCCGCTCGGTCGCGGCCTGGTGGCCCGAGCGGGTCGAGACGGTCACGGGCGTGCCGGCGGGCCAGCTGCGCAGCGTGGCGCACCGGCTCGCCGACGCGTCGCCGCACCGCGGCGGCCGGGGCGCGTACGTGCTCACCGGCCGTGGCGCCGAGCAGCACGTCGACGGCACCGACACGGTCAGCGCGGCGATCTCCCTCGCACTCGCGCTCGGCCTGCCGGGCGCGCACCGCGGCGGGTACGGCGCGCTCACCGGCCAGGGCAACGGCCAAGGCGGACGCGAGCACGGGCAGAAAGCGGACCAGCTCCCGGGGTACCGCTCGATCGAGGACCCCGCCGACCGCGCGCACGTCGCCGCCGTGTGGGGCGTCGACCCTGAGCTCCTCCCCCGGTCCGGGGTCCCCGCGGTGCAGCTGCTCTCGTCGCTCGGCACCGAGAGCGGACCCCGCGGTCTGTTCGTGCACGGCAGCAACGTCGTGGTCAGCGCGCCGCGCGCGGGCGGCGTGCGCGACCGGCTCGCGTCGCTCGACCTGCTGGTGGTCTGCGACGTCGTCCCGTCGGAGACCGCCCTGCTCGCCGACTACGTCCTCCCCGTCACGCAGTGGGCCGAGGAGGAGGGCACGATGACCAGCCTCGAGGGTCGGGTGCTGCGCCGCCGTCGCCACGTCGACCCGCCGGCGCACGTGCGCGACGAGCTGTGGATCTGGTCCGAGCTGGCCCGGCGCCTGGACGCCCCCGGCACGTGGTCCACCGACGCGTCGTTGGTCTTCGACGAGCTCGCGCGGGCGAGCGCGGGCGGACGTGCCGACTACGCAGGACTCAGTCACGCCCGGCTCGACACGGGCGAGGCGCTGCACTGGCCGTGCCCCGACCCGGACCACCCGGGCACCCCGCGGCTGTTCACCGACCGCTTCGCGACGCCGTCGGGCCGGGCCCGGATGGTGCCGGTGCGACCGGTCGGACCCGACGACGACGTCCACGCCGAGGCGCCACTGCACCTCGTGACCGGCCGGCTCCTCGCGCACTACCAGTCGGGGGCCCAGACCCGTCGCGTCCCGGCCCTCTGCGACGCCGCCGGCGGACCGCACGTCGAGCTGCACCCGAGCCTCGCCGCGCGGCTCGGCCTCGACGGGGCCGAGCTCGTGCGCGTCACGTCGGCCCGCGGCTCGATGGTCGCGCCCGCCCGCATCACCCGCGACGTGCGGCCCGACACCGTGTTCGTCCCGTTCCACTTCGCCGGGGACAGCCTGGTCAACGCGCTCACGAACGACGCGACCGACCCCGTGTCCGGCATGCCCGAGTTCAAGGTGTGCGCGGTCCGCGTCGAGCGGGTCGCCGACGACGCCGGGCCGTCCGCCGCCCGCGTGCTGCAGGAGGTCGAGTCGTGAGGATCGTCGTCGTGGGGGCCGGGATGGTCGGCCACCGGTTCGTCGAGGAGGCGCTGCGGCTCGACCCCGCGGCCGACGTGGTGCTGCTGGGCGAGGAGTCCTACGAGCCGTACAACCGCGTCCTGCTGTCGGAGCTGGTCGCCGGTCGCACCGACCTCGCGTCGCTCACGCTGCCCGAGGCGTCCGGCGCGCGGGTCCGGCGCGGCGTGCGGGCGGTCGAGCTCGACGTCGCCGCCCGTCGGGTCCTGCTCGACGACGGGTCGGACGAGCCGTGGGACCACCTCGTGCTGGCGCTGGGGGCGCGGGCGCGCGTGCTGCCGCTCGCCGGGCTGGACGCCGGTGGCGGCCGGCTCGTCGGTGGGGCGCACGTGCTGCGGACGGTCGACGACGCGCGCGGCGTCGTCGCGGGCGCGCTCAACGCGCGTCGGGCGTGCGTGGTCGGGGCGGGCGCGATCGGCGTCGAGGTCGCGTGCGGGCTGCGTCGGCGCGGCCTGGACGTGACCGTCCTCGCCTCCCGCGACGGCGTGCTCGACCGCGACCTCGACCCGCGCGTGTCGGCCGTCGCGACCCGCACCCTGCGCGACCTCGACGTCGCGGTCGTGCCGCAGGCCGGCGTGCGGGCGGTCGACGTCGCGCAGGGCCACGTCGACGCGGTGGTCCTCGGCGACGGGACCCGCGTGCCGACCGACCTCCTCGTGCTCGCGACCGGGTCGGTCCCGCGCACCGAGCTGGCCGTCGAGGCCGGGCTCACCGTGCGCCACGGGATCGTCGTCGACGCCGACCTGCGCACGAGCGACCCGAGCGTCAGCGCGATCGGCGACTGCGCCGAGACGCCCGACGGCGTGAGCGGCCTGGTCGCCCCGGGGTGGGCGCAGGCCGACGCGCTCGCCGCGCGACTCGTGCGCGACCGACCCGTCCCGGCGCTGCCGGTCCAGGGCGCGACCCTGCGGCTCAAGGCCGTCGGGCTCGACGTGGTCACGGCGGGAATGCGCGCGTCGACGGCGCACGAGGACGACCGGGTGCTGGCCCTCGACGACGCGGGCGCCCGGCGCTACGTCGAGGTCGTCGTCCGGCAGGGCACGCTCGTCGGGATGACGTGCGTCGGCTCGCCGGAGCTGGCCGCGCGGCTCGCCGTGCAGCTCGACCGTCCGGGCATCGTCCCGCCCGACCCGCTCCAGCTCCTCGTCGGCGCACCCGAGGACCAGCCGGGCTCGCCCACGACCATGCCGTCGAGCACGACCGTGTGCCGCTGCAACGGGGTCACGAAGGCCGACGTCGTCGCCGCCTGGGACGGCGGCTGCTGCACGGTCGAGGAGGTGGTCGCGAGCACGCGCGCGACCACGGGATGCGGCGGCTGCCGCACCCTCGTGTGCGGCCTCGTCGACTGGCTGCAGGAGGTCGACCCGGCCGTCCCGGCGACCTCACAGCAGGCGGCTGCGGTGCGTGAGCGAGGTGTTGCAGCCCGGTAACCGGCGGCGTCGGGACCCGACACACGGGCTGCCTAGCGTCGTCGACATGGAACGCAGCACCCTGGTCGTGGCCGGAGCCGGCATGGTCGCCCGTCGTCTCGTCGAAGCCCTCGTGGAGCGCGACGCGACCTCGCGGTGGGACGTGGAGGTCTACGGCGAGGAGGTGCACGCCCCGTACGACCGGGTGGCGCTGACCAGCTACTTCGACCTCTCCGGACCCGAGGAGCTGCTGCTCGGCGACGCGTCGTTGTGGGACACCCCTGGGGTCACGCTGCACACGGGCACGGCGGTCGAGTCGGTCGACGCGTCGGCGCGCACGGTCGTCGTCGGCGGGCAGGAGCGGCGCTACGACGCGCTCGTCCTGGCCACCGGCTCGTACGCGGCCGTGCCGCCGGTGGAGGGCGCCGACCTGCGCGGCTGCTTCGTCTACCGGACGGTCGACGACCTCGACGCCCTGCGCACCTGGGTGTCCGAGCGCGAGGCCGCGCTGGGCCGCCCCGTCCGCGGCGCGGTCGTCGGCGGCGGGCTCCTGGGCCTGGAGGCCGCCGGCGCCCTCACCGCGCTCGGCACCGAGACCACCGTGGTCGAGTTCGCCGACCGGCTCATGCCGGTCCAGGTCGACGCAGGCGGCGGCGAGGCGCTGCGCCGGCTGGTCGAGGGCCTCGGCGTGGCGGTCCGGACGTCGACCGCGACGTCGCGCGTGGTCGCCGACGACGCCGGCCGGGTGGAGCGGATGGAGTTCGCGTCCGGCGACCCGCTCGACGTCGACGTCGTCGTGTTCGCCACGGGTGTCCGTCCGCGCGACGAGCTCGCCCGCGGCGCCGGGCTGGCGGTGCACCCGCGCGGCGGGGTGCTCGCCGACGAGGGGTGCCGCACGAGCGACCCCGCCGTCTACGCCGTCGGCGAGGTCGCCTGCGTGTCCGACCGGGTCTGGGGGCTGGTCGGGCCGGGCTACACGATGGCGGAGGTGGTGGCCGACCGTCTGCTCGGCGGCGAGGCCACGTTCGCCGACGCCGACCTGTCGACGAAGCTCAAGCTGCTCGGGGTCGACGTCGCCAGCTTCGGCGACGCCTTCGGGACGACGCCCGACAGCCTCGAGGTCGTCTACGCCGACCCCGTGCAGGGCCTGTACAAGAAGCTCGTCCTCAGCGACGACGCCTCGACCCTCCTGGGTGGCGTGCTCGTGGGCGACGCGTCCGCGTACGGCAGCCTGCGTCCGCTCGTCGGCCACCACCTCCGCCATCGTGTAGCCCGGCCCGACCAGCCCCCAGACCCGGTCGGGCCGGCACGAGCTGCGGCTCGTGCGTGCCGATGGTCAAGCAGCTGCTCCAGGCCCAGCTCGCCGAGGCGGGCATCGAGGTCGGGAACGACCTGTGCGAGCACTTCTCGCTGAGCCGCGCCCAGCTCTTCGACGTCGTGCGTGTCAGCGGCATCCGCACGTTCAGCGAGCTGCTCACGACCCACGGGCGCGGGCGCGGGTGCGACGTGTGCCGCCCGGTGGCCGCGTCGATCCTCGCGTCGCTGTACCAGGAGCACGTGCTCGACGGCGAGCGCGCGGCCCTGCAGGACACCAACGACCACGTCATGGCCAACATGCAGAAGGACGGCACGTACTCGGTCGTGCCGCGCATCCCCGGCGGCGAGGTGACGCCCGAGGGGCTCATCGTCATCGGCGAGGTCGCCAAGGACTTCGGGCTCTACACGAAGATCACCGGCGGCCAGCGCATCGACCTGTTCGGCGCGCGCATCGAGCAGCTGCCCGCCATCTGGTCGCGGCTCGTCGACGCCGGGTTCGAGTCGGGCCACGCGTACGGCAAGTCGCTGCGCACCGTGAAGTCGTGCGTCGGGTCGACGTGGTGCCGCTTCGGCGTGCAGGACTCGGTGGGCCTGGCCATCGCGCTCGAGCTGCGCTACCGCGGCCTGCGCTCGCCGCACAAGATCAAGCTCGGCGTCTCCGGCTGCGCCCGCGAGTGCGCCGAGGCGCGCGGCAAGGACGTCGGCGTCATCGCCACCGACCACGGTTGGAACATGTACGTCGGCGGCAACGGCGGGTTCACGCCGCGGCACGCCCAGCTGTTCGCCGAGGACCTGACGACCGAGCAGCTCGTCCGCGCGATCGACCGCTTCCTCATGTACTACGTGCGCACCGCCGACCGGCTGCAGCGCACGGCACCGTGGGTGGAGTCGGTCGAGGGCGGCATCGACGCGATCCGCGCCGTCGTGCTCGACGACTCGCTCGGCATCGCCGCCGACCTCGACGCCGCGATGGACGCGCACGTGGGCGGCTACCGCGACGAGTGGGCGGCCACCCTCGAGGACCCCGAGAAGCTGCGCAAGTTCGCGTCGTTCGTCAACGCCCCCGACGTCGCCGACCCCGACCTCGCCTACGTGCCCGAGCGTGGCCAGAAGCGCCCCGCCACGGCCGAGGAGCGTGGCGTCGTGATCGGTGGACCCACCCTGCCCGTCCGCACCGCCGGAGGACCCCTGTGACCACGTTCCTCGACGCGCCCCACGCGTCCCCGACGCTCGTGCCCGTGTGCCGGCTCGACGACCTGCACCCCGACCGCGGCGCCGCCGCGCTCGTCGACGGCCGGCAGGTGGCGCTGTTCCGGCTCGCCGACACCGGCGAGGTCCGCGCGGTGTCCCACCGCGACCCGTTCACCGGGGCGAACGTCATCGCGCGCGGCCTGGTGGGCTCGCGCGGCGACGTCGCGATCGTCGTCTCGCCGCTGCACAAGCAGGCCTTCGACCTGCGCACCGGACGCTGCCTCGACGACCCCGACGTGGCCCTCGACACCTACACCGTCGACGTCGTCGACGGTGTGGTGCACGTCGGCGTCCCGCAGACTGGGTGATCGTGAACGTCCTGCGTCCCGTCCTGTCCGGCACCACCGTGCTGGTGACCGCCCAACGGCGAGCCGACGAGCTGTCCGGCGCCCTGCAGCGGCGCGGCGCCGAGGTGACGACCGCGTCGGCGCTCGGCGTGGAGTCCCACCTCGACGAGGCCGGTCTGCTGGCCGCGACCCGCGAGCTCGTCGCCGACCCGCCCGACGTGCTCGTGGTGACCACGGGCATCGGGTTCCGCGGCTGGTTGGACACCGCGGAGGCGTCGGGCCTTGGCCACGACCTCGTCGAGGCCCTCGCGCAGACCCGGATCGTGGCCCGCGGGCCCAAGGCGCGCGGTGCGCTCCAGGCGGCGGGTCTCGTGCCCGACTGGGTGGCGGAGTCCGAGACGTCGGCCGAGATCGTGCAGCTGCTCCTGACGGAGGGCGTCGACGGCCTGCACGTGGCGGTGCAGCACCACGGCGCGGGCGACGACGGCATCGAGAAGGCGCTGCAGGGGGGCGGGGCGGTCACGACGACCCTCGTCGTCTACCGCTGGGGCCCTCCGCCGGACCCCGAGGCCGTCGAGCGCTCGGTGGTCGCGGCGACCGCGGGCGGCTACGACGCGGTCGTGTTCACCTCGGCGCCCGGCGCATCGGCGTGGCTCGAGGTCGTCGAACGGCACGACGGTCTCGACGCGCTGCGCGCCCTGGTCGCGGCGGGCCGGCTGACCCTCGCCGCCGTCGGCCCGGTGACCGCCGAGCCGCTCGTCTCCCGCGGCTTCGAGCCCCTCGTGCCGGAGCGGTACCGCCTCGGGGCCCTTGTGCGGGAGCTGATCGTGCACCTCGGCGAGGACGCCGCCGCGATCGCGCTGCCCGACGGCCAGCTTCGGCTGCACGCCACCACGGCCACGCTCGACCACCAGCCGCTCCCGGTCTCCCCGAGCGGGCTCGCCGTGCTGCGGCTGCTCGCCGAGCGGCCCGGCACCGTGTGCAGCCGCGAGCAGCTGCTCGCCGTCCTGCCCGGGGAGTCGACCGACCCCCACACCGCCGAGATGGCCGTCGCGCGCCTGCGCGAGGCGATCGGCCGGTCCGCCGTCCTCACCGTCGTCAAGCGGGGCTACCGCCTCGCCGTGCAGGAGCACCCATGAACCCGCACCCCACCCGTCCCGCGCTCGTCGCGACCAGCCACGGCACGTCGAGCCCCGCAGGTCGGCGGGCGGTGCTCGGCCTCGTCGAGGCGGTGCGTCGCCGGCTGCCCGACGTCGACGTGCGTGACGCGTACGTCGACGTGCAGTCGCCGACGCCCGACGACGTGGTGGCCGGGCTCGCCGGTCCCGCCGTCGTGGTGCCGCTGCTGCTCGCCCCGGGGTTCCACGTGCGGGTCGACGTCGCCCGCGCCGCGTCGGCGCCCGGCTGCGTGGCCGCCCCGACCCTCGGTCCCGACGACCGGCTCGTGGGCGCCCTGGTGCGCCGGCTGCTCGAGGCCGGCACGCAGGACGCCGACGTCGTCGTCATGGCGTCGGCCGGCTCGAGCGACCCGGTCGCACAGGCCTGCTTCGAGCAGGTGGCCCGCGACCTGAGCGTCGCCATCGGCCAGGTCGTGCCGCTCGGCTACGTCGGCGGCACCGGTCGTCCGCTCGACGACGTGGTCGCCGACGTCCGGGCGCAGAACGCCGACCGTCGGGTCGTGGTCTCGTCGCTGCTCATGGCCCCGGGGTTCTTCCACGACCGCGTGGCGCGCTGCGACGTCGACGTCGTGAGCCGTCCCCTGCTCGACGCCGACCCGGCCGACCCCCGGCTCGTCGACCTCGTGGTCGACCGCTACGCCACCGCGTCGGCGGCTCAGGGAGCGCTGACCGGCACGGGGTGACCGGCGCGCATCTCCGCGACGAGCGAGGCGACGACGGCGTCGAGACGTCCGTCGTGGGCCTCGGCGACCCGACGCTGACGTCGGTACGACGGCCCGGTGCGCACGATGTCGGCGACGCCGGCGAGCTCTTCGCTGCACCCGAGCCGCTCGGCGACCGGCTCCAGGGTGAGGAGGAGGCGGGAGAGGTCGGCGGTCACGAGGTCCTCGCGCGCGTGCTGGTCGAGGATCAGCCAGGAGTCCATGCCGTAGCGCGCCGAGCGCCACTTGTTCTCCTGCGCGAACCACGGCGGCAGGTCGGGCAGGTCGCGACCTGCGTCGAGCTCGCTCGAGAAGTGCTCCACGAGGCAGTGGGTGAGCGCCGAGATGCTCAGCAGCTCGCTCATGGTCGGGATGCCGTCGCACACCCGCACCTCCAGCGTGCCGAACTTCGGCGACGGGCGCAGGTCCCAGCGGATCTCGTCGAACACGTCGATGACGCCCGTGGTGGTGAGGTCGTCGACGTACTGCTCGAGCTCGGACCACTCCTGGAAGTGGAACGGCAGACCCGCCGTCGGCAGCTGCTGGAACATCAGCGCGCGGTTCGACGCGTAGCCCGTGGCCTCACCGCCCCAGAACGGCGACGACGCGCTCAGCACCTGCAGGTGGCCGTAGTAGGCGAGCATCGCGTTGCTGATGGGCAGCACCTTCGCGCGGTCCTCGATGCCGACGTGCACGTGCACGCCGTAGATGAGCATCTGCCGGCCCCACCACTGCGTGCGGTCGATGAGCGTCGCGTACCGCTCCTTGTCGGTGACCTTCTGGTTGTCCCACCGCGCGAACGGGTGGGTGCCGGCGCTCATCAGCTCGACGCGCAGCGGGTCGGTGACCGTGCGGATCTCGTCGATGGCCTCCTGCAGGTCGGCGCCTGCCTCCGCGACCGTGCGCCGCACGCGCGAGACCACCTCGACGGTGTTGAGCAGCAGCTCCTGCCGGATCAGGGGGTGCTCGCCCCCGCCGGCGGGGGCGACGGCGTCGAGCACGGTCTGGGCGACCTGGCGCAGGTCGCCCGAGTCGGCGTCGACGAGGGCGAGCTCCCACTCGATCCCGACGGACGAGCGCTCGGAGCGCGCGAAGGGAAGGTCCACGGCGTCCATCCTGCCGCAGGTCCGGGCCCGAGGTCGTATCGTCCCACCATGAGCGACGGCAGGCGCGACTCGAGCGGCACGTGGCAGCGCGACCACCCGTGGGCCGCGGTCTACGACCGGATCAGCGGCGACCCGCACCTCGGGGCGCTGCTGTGGCGGGTCGGCATGGGCTCGAGCGTCGAGGAGCTGCACCGTCGGGCGCGTCGCGAGCTCGCCGCCGTGCCCGCGGGCGGCACGGTGCTGGACCTGCCCTGCGGGGGCGGGGTCGTGCTGCGCGACCTGCCGGTGGACCACGCCCTGCACTACGTGGCTGCCGACATCTCGCCCGCCATGCTCGAGCGCACGCGGGGCGAGGCCGAGCGGCTCGGCGTCGCGGCCGACGTCGAGACCCGCGTGGCCGACGTGGAGCAGCTCGCCGACGCCGACGAGACCTACGACCTCGTGCTCACGTTCACGAGCCTGCACTGCTTCCCCGACCCCGAGGCCGCGGTGCACGAGCTGGCGCGGGTGCTGCGGTCCGGTGGACGACTCGTCGGGAGCGCCTTCTGCGTCGACGCCGGCCTGCTGTACCTCCCGGGGCACCGGATCGGGCGGGCTCTCGGCGTGCTCGGTCCTCCCGTGCGGAGCACCGAGATGCGCTCCTGGCTCGTCGCGGCCGGCCTCGTCGACGTGCGGCTCGACCGCGCCGGCGCACTCACGTACTTCGAGGGCACCCGCGCCTGAGCACCCGAGGGGATTCGGCGCGTCACGCCCGACCGTCGGTGCATAGAGTGGGCGCCATGCCCGGAACGAACCTGACCCGTGAAGAAGCCACCGAGCGCGCCAGCGTCGTCTCGACCGACCACTACGTCGTCGAGCTCGACCTGACCCAGGGCACGGAGAGGTTCGGGTCGGTCACCACCGTGCGGTTCGGCGCCGTGCCCGGCTCCTCCACGTTCGCCGACCTCGTCGGCGGCGAGATTGCGTCGATCACCCTCAACGGCACCTCGCTCGACCCCGCCACCTACGCCGACAGCCGCATCCCGCTGCCCGACCTGCAGGCCGAGAACGAGCTGCGCGTCGAGGCCACCTGCGCCTACTCCCACTCCGGCGAGGGGCTGCACCGCTTCGTCGACCCCGCCGACGAGCGCGTCTACCTGTACACCCAGTTCGAGGTGCCCGACGCACGCCGTGTGTTCACCACCTTCGAGCAGCCCGACCTCAAGGCCACCTTCGACTTCCGCGTGACCGCGCCGAGCCACTGGGCCGTCGTGTCCAACGCCCCGGTCGCGGAGACGGTCGACGGCGACGGCGGCGTCAGCACGCGCGTCTTCGAGACCACGAAGACCATGTCCACCTACATCACCGCCCTCGTGGCCGGGGAGTACCACGGCGTCACCGACGTCTACTCCGGCGAGTACGGCGACATCCCGCTGGGCGTCTGGTGCCGTCAGTCGCTCGTCGAGCACCTCGACGCCGACGACATCCTCCTCGTCACCAAGCAGGGCTTCGCGTTCTTCGAGAACGCGTTCCAGATGGCGTACCCCTTCGTGAAGTACGACCAGCTGTTCGTGCCGGAGTACAACATGGGCGCGATGGAGAACGCCGGCTGCGTGACCTTCCGCGACGAGATGATCTTCCGCAGCCGCCAGACGGTGGCCGCCTACGAGCAGCGCGCGAACACGATCCTGCACGAGATGGCGCACATGTGGTTCGGCGACCTCGTGACCATGAAGTGGTGGGACGACCTGTGGCTGAACGAGTCGTTCGCGGAGTTCGCGGCGCACCACTCCTCGGTCGAGGCCACGCGCTTCACCGACGCGTGGACGGGCTTCACGAACAACCGCAAGAACTGGGCCTACCGCCAGGACCAGCTGCCCTCCACGCACCCCATCGCGGCCGACAACTACGACCTGCACGCCGTCGAGGCGAACTTCGACGGCATCACCTACGCCAAGGGCGCGTCGAGCCTCAAGCAGCTCGTCGCCTGGGTGGGTGTCGAGGACTTCTTCGCCGGGCTGCGGGCCTACTTCACCAAGCACGCGTACGGCAACACCACGCTGCAGGACCTCCTGACCGAGCTGGAGGCGGCCTCGGGCCGCGAGCTGGCGTCGTGGGCCGAGGAGTGGCTGCAGACGTCCGGCGTCAACACGCTCCGCGCCGACGCCGAGGTCGGCGACGACGGCACGTTCACGTCCTTCGCCGTCGAGCAGACCGCGATCGAGGCGTACCCGACGCTGCGTCGCCACCGCATCGCGATCGGCCTCTACGACGTCGTCGACGGTCGCCTCGTGCGCACCGAGCGGGTCGAGACCGACGTCCGCGGCGAGCGCACCGAGGTCCCCGAGCTGGTCGGCCTGCGGCGCCCGGCGCTCGTGCTGCTCAACGACGACGACCTCACCTACGCCAAGATCCGGCTCGACGAGCAGTCGTTCGCGTCGCTGGTCGAGCACGACATGGCGTTCGAGGAGTCGCTGCCGCGCGCCCTCTGCTGGGGGTCGGCCTGGGACATGACGCGTGACGCCGAGCTGTCGTCGACGGACTTCGTGTCGCTGGTGCTCGCGGGCATCGGCTCCGAGAGCGACCTGACGGCCGTCTCGTCGCTGCTGCGCCAGGGCCAGTCCGCGGTGAACCTGTACACGTCCGACGAGAAGCGGCCCGAGCTCGCCGAGCGCTGGGAGGCCGGGGTCCGGGCCCTCGCCGAGGCCGCCGAGCCGGGCAGCGACCACCAGCTGGCGTTCGTCCGCGGCTACGCGTCGGCGGCCACGTCGCCCGAGCCGCTGCGTGGCCTGCTCGAGGACGGCCTGCCGGGTCTCGACGTCGACACCGACCTGCGGTGGACGCTCGTGACCGCGCTGGCGCGTCTCGGTGCGGCCGACGAGGCCGAGATCGCGGCCGAGCTCGAGCGCGACCAGACCATCTCCGGCCGCGAGCGGGCCGCCGCGGCCCGCGCCGTCCGCCCCTCGTCGGAGGCCAAGGAGGCCGCGTGGCAGGCGGCGGTCGTCGACACGTCGACGCCCAACGAGACCCGCCGCCAGACCGCCTCGGCGTTCCAGGTGTCGGGCCAGGCCGACGTGCTCGAGCCGTTCGTCCAGCGCTACCTCGAGATGGCCGACACGGTGATCGAGGACAAGGGCGTCTGGATCGGCCAGGTCGCGCTCGTCTACCTCTTCCCGCTGGCCAACCCGACCCAGGCCACCCTCGACGCGGTCGACGCCTGGCTCGGCTCCACCGACGCCCCGGCCGCCGCCAAGCGCTACGTGTCCGAGGGGCGCGACGACCTCGCCCGCGCCCTCCGCGCCCGCGCCGCCAGCTGAGCTCCTTGAGGGTGGAGATTCCCAGGTCGACCTGGGAATCTCCACCGAGCACGGGAATCTCAGGGAAGCACGGGTACCTTTCCGTGCCTGGCTGAGATTCCCGTGCCTGGCCAGAGATTCTCGCGCCTAGCGAAGATTCCCAGGTCCACCTGGGAATCTCCCGCCCCACGACGCACCTCGGCCGGCCCGCCGAGGACGAGCCGGCCGAGGTGAGGGTCGGTCAGTGGTGGTGCGCAGCCTCGTTGCCGGGCGCGACCTCGAGGTCGGTGGACGGCGGCGGGGGCACGTAGTTGTTGCGCGCCGTGAGCAGGCCGAAGAGGGCGACGACGACGAAGAGACCCACGGTGCCGCCGCCGACGAGGAGGATCCACTCGAGCGTGCTGCGCTCCGGCGGGGCGGGCCAGGCCTCGGAGGCCGGCGAGTCGGCCCAGGCCGTGGCAGAGGTCGTGCCGAGCACCACGAGCGTGGA
The DNA here is from genome assembly GCF_001628525.1 of Aeromicrobium sp. REDSEA-S38_B2. Taxonomy (NCBI): domain Bacteria; kingdom Bacillati; phylum Actinomycetota; class Actinomycetes; order Propionibacteriales; family Nocardioidaceae; genus Aeromicrobium; species Aeromicrobium sp. REDSEA-S38_B2. Next base: position 20,239 of record NZ_LUNH01000022.1, read on the forward strand.
GACGACGACGGCGAGGATGCGCGCGGGAGCCTTCATGGGGCCATCGTATCGTCCCTGGCCCCGCCCGTAGGCTGGTGACCATGCTGAGCCTCGACGTGAACCTGCCGTCGGCCTGGACCGGCGACCGGCTGATGGAGAGCGGGACCCAGATCCTCGTGATCCTCCTCGTGGCGATGGTGGTCCGCTGGGTCACCCGCCGCGCGATCCGTCGGGTCGTCAAGCGAGCCGGCGAGGGGCAGGTGCCGGACGCGCTCGCCAACAGCCGCGCCGGTGCCCTCCTGTCGGACCTGCGCCCCGGCTCCGGCGAGCGGCGCAAGCAGCGTGCCCAGGCCATGGGCGACCTGCTGAGCTCGATCGTCGGCCTCGTCATCGCCGGCGTCGCGTTCGTGATGGTGCTCGGCGTCGTCGGCGTGCCGATCGCGCCGCTGCTCACCAGCGCCGGCATCCTCGGCGTCGCACTCGGCTTCGGCGCCCAGACCCTCGTCAAGGACTACCTCGCGGGCGTCTCGATGATCCTCGAGGACCAGTACGGCGTCGGCGACTCCGTCGACCTGGGCGAGGCGAGCGGCACGGTCGAGGCCGTCGGCCTGCGCGTCACCCGCCTGCGCGACGTCAACGGCACCGTCTGGTACGTCCGCAACGGCGAGATCCTCCGGGTCGGCAACCAGAGCCAGAACTGGGCGCGCACCGTCCTCGACGTCACCGTCGACTACGACTCCGACCTCGACGAGGTGCAGTCGATCCTCGCCGAGGAGGCCGAGTCGATGTACCGCGAGGACCGCTTCGCCGGCGTCATCATCGAGGAGCCCGAGGTGTGGGGTGTGGAGCGCTTCGACAAGGACGGCGTCGTCGTGCGCGTCGTCCTGAAGACCGCCCCGCTGCAGCAATGGCTCGTGGCCCGCACGCTGCGCCAGCGCGTCAAGCGTCGCTTCGACAAGGCCGGCATCCGCATCCCGTCGAGCGCCATCCCGTTCGAGAGGCCCGCGCCGTGAGCACCACGTTCTACGAGGAGATCGGCGGCCGCGCGACCATCGAGCGGATCGTCGCCGTCTTCTACGCCGGGGTGGCCACCGACGCCCTGCTGCGCCCCATGTACCCGGAGGAGGACCTCGCCCCGGCGGCCGAGCGGTTCACCCTGTTCCTCGAGCAGTACTGGGGAGGCCCGACGACGTACAGCGAGACGCGCGGCCACCCGCGCCTGCGCATGCGCCACGCGCCGTTCGCCGTCACGATGGCCGCCCGCGACCGCTGGCTGCACCACTTCCGCGCCGGCCTCGACGCGGTCGACCTCACGCCCGAGCAGGACGCGCAGTTCTGGGCCTACGTGCAGCACGCGGCGACGTTCATGGTGAACACCGCCGACGACGCGCCCGTCAGCTGAGCTGCGCCTCCAGCACGGCCCGCTCCTCGGCGCCGAGCACGCGCGACGTCTGGGTCTCGAGGTCGAAGCCGACGAGCACCGCGTCGGCACGACCCTGGCGCCCGTCGTCGAAGAGCGTGGTGACGGTGAACGACGAGCGTCCGACGCGCGTGACGACGCTGCGTGCCCGCGTGGTGGCGGCACCCCAGGTGAAGGGGCCGCCGCGCTGCACGTCGACCCTCGCGACCACGTACCGACCGCTCCCCGCGGTGCCGGCCACGCGGACGACCGAGACGATGCGCGCCTCCTGGGCGAACTCGAAGAGCGCCTCGACCGTCGCGTCGCCGTCGGGGCCCAGGTCGCTCTGCCGCACGCGCAGGTCGTAGGTCTCCCCCGAGGCACCGAGGCCGAGGTCGGGCAGCGGCTCGTCGTGCCAGGTCGCCCGGGCGAACGGGGTCGTCGCCGTGGCCGGCGCGATCTCCTGCACCAGGCGCTCGCCGTCGTCGGTCGACGTCACGCGCACGGGGGTGCTGCTCAGCAGCAGGGGCCGCAGGTACTCCACCGACACGGTGCGCGCCCGCCGGTCCTGCAGGTCGCCGTCGGCCACGTGCACCGCCCGCGCCTCGGCGGCGTAGTCGACGTAGGTGACGTTGTTGACGTGGCCCAGCTGGTCGAGGTCGGCCCAGCGCATCGGCAGGTCGTGGACGAGGGGCGTGGTCGGCTCGGTCACCCGAGCATGCTCTCAGACGGGAGCCGGCCCCTCGTCCGCGGTGGCGATGACGACGAGGGGGTCGCCCTCCTGGACGATCTGCCCCTCGGTGACGAGCACCTCCGCCACGGTGCCAGTGGCCGGCGCGTGCACGGGCAGCTCCATCTTCATCGACTCGAGCACGGCGAGGACGTCGCCCTGGCGCACCTGCGCGCCGATCTCGGTGACGAGCTTCCAGACGTTGGAGACGATGTCGGCGCTCGCCGTCGCGGTGGTCGTGGCGCTCATGCGCGGCCCCCCTCGACGCGCGGGGCGAGGACGCCGAGCGCCTGCACCATGCGGTCGCGCGTCTCCTCCGGGACGATCACGTCGTCGAGGATGCCCGCCTCGGCGGCGAGGTAGGGCCGGGCGACGTTCTCGCGGTACTCGGCGGCGAGCTCGTCGCGCAGGGCGTCGGGGTCCTCGGCGTCCTTCAGCGCGCGGCGGTGCAGCAGCGCGACGGCGCCACCCGGGCCCATGACGGCGATCTCCGAGCCCGACCACGCCCAGGTGAAGTCGGCGCCCAGGGAGCGCGAGCCCATGGCGATGTACGCGCCGCCGTACGCCTTGCGGACCACGACAGTGAGCACGGGCGACTGCGCCTCGACGTACGCGCGCAGCATGGTCGCGCCCTGCGTGATGACGCCGCGCCCCTCCTCGACCGTGCCGGGCAGGAAGCCGGGCACGTCGACGAAGGTCAGCACGGGCAGTCCGTAGCGGGCGCAGAAGTCGACGAACCGCGAGGCCTTCACCGATGCCTTGGCGTCGAGGATGCCGCCACGCGCCTTCGGCTGGTTGGCGACGATGCCCACCGGACGGCCGTCGAGGTGGGCGAGCACCGTCAGCACGCTCGGGGCATGGCCGGGGCTGAGCTCGAGGCGGGGGCGGTCGTCGAGGACACCGTCGAGCACCTCGTGCATGTCGAAGACGATGCTCGACTTGTCGGGCACGACGTGCGGCAACCGGGCGACCGCCTCGGCGCGGGCGGGCACGGGGTCGACGAGCGCCGGCGCGCCGCCGACGTGCGAGGGCAGGAAGGAGAGGATGCCGCGGGCGGCGTCGAGCGCGGCCTGCTCGTCGTCGACCTCGAGGTGGGCGACGCCGCTCGTGCGGGTGTGCATGCCCGAGCCGCCGATCTCGTCGGCGGTCGCGTCCTCACCGGTGGCCGCGCGGACGATCTCGGGGCCGGTGAGGAACATCTGTCCCTGCTCCTTGACCATGATCGTCCAGTCGGTCAGCGCCGGCGAGTACGCGGCGGCACCTGCGCAGGGGCCGAGGATGAGCGAGATCTGCGGGATCTTCCGGCTGGCCTCCACGTTGTTCGCGAAGATGCCGCCGCACCCGTGGAGGGCGTGGATGCCGTCGTGGATCCGCGCTCCCCCGGAGTCGTTGATGTAGACGATCGGGTGGCCGCGGTCGATGGCGATGCGCTGCGCCCGCTGGACGGTCTCGGCGAACACGGCGCCGATCGCGCCCGAGGCGACGGCGGCGTCGTGGCTGGCCACGACCACCGGACGTCCGCCGACGAGGCCCCAGCCGATGACGACGCCACTGCCGCTGGAGGGACCCGCCGTGCGCAACGGCGAGATCTCGACGAACGTGCCCTCGTCGACGAGGAGGTGCGCCCGCTCGCGGGCGGTGTGCTGACGGCGACCGCGAGGCTCGACGCGCGCCGTGCGGTCCGCCCGTCGCTGCGCGAGGACGTCGCGGTGGTGGGGCCGGCCTGCCTGCGCCGCCGCACCCGCCGCGGGGTCGACCGCGACGTCGGGGGCGGGCACGTCGAGCTGCGTCATGCGATCTCCTGAAACATGAGGGTTTCCTCAACCTTACCCCAAAACCGAGGGATTCCTCATCTTCTGTGACTCACCTCGCGCGTCGCCGCCGCGCCGCGCCTGGCGACGACCGAGGGCCGGGTCGGGCCCTGGCCGCGGCGAGCGCCGTGCGCTACCGTGAGCCCAGACCTAAGCAAGCGCTTACCTCAGGAGAACTGCATGAGCGAGAACCGCCGCACCGCCCTCGTCACTGGCGCCGCCCAAGGCATCGGTGCCGCCGTGGCCCAGCGCCTGGCCGCCGACGGCCTGGCCGTCGCAGTCGTCGACCTCGACGAGAACGCCTGCTCCGACACCGTCGAGGCCATCACCGCGGCCGGTGGCGCGGCCCTCGCGGTCGGCGCCGACGTCTCCGACCCCGCCGCCGTCGACGCCGCCGTCGAGCGGATCACCGCCGAGCTCGGCGGCCCGACCGTCGTCGTCAACAATGCCGGCATCATCCGCGACAACCTGCTGTTCAAGATGACCGTCGAGGACTGGGACGCCGTCATGGCCGTCCACCTGCGCGGCTCCTTCAACACCGTCAAGGCCACCCAGAAGCACATGGTCGAGGCGAAGTTCGGCCGCATCGTCAACCTCTCGAGCACCTCCGCGCTCGGCAACCGCGGCCAGGCGAACTACTCCGCCGCCAAGGCCGGTCTGCAGGGCTACACCAAGACCCTCGCCATCGAGCTCGGCAAGTTCGGCGTCACGGCCAACGCGATCGCCCCGGGCTTCATCCAGACCCACATGACGGCCGCGACCGCGGAGCGCATCGGCGTCCCGTTCGACGACTTCATCAAGTTCAGCGCCGAGCAGATCCCCGTCCAGCGCGTCGGCCAGCCCGAGGACATCGCGCACACCGCGTCGTTCCTCGTGAGCGAGGGCGCCGGCTTCGTGTCGGGCCAGGTCATCTACGTCGCCGGCGGACCGAAGGACTGAACCGACCGTGAGCACGCCCGAGGGACTCGACCTCGACGCCTTCGCGCGCTGGCTCGACGAGCAGGCTCCCGGCCTGCTCGTCGGCCCGCTCGAGGCGTCGCTCATCACCGGCGGCAAGTCGAACCTGACGTACGCCGTCACCGACGGACGTCGCGACGTCATCGTCCGCCGGCCGCCCCTCGGGCACGTGCTCGCCACCGCCCACGACATGGGCCGCGAGCACCGCGTCATCGCGGCGCTCGCCGACACCGCGGTCCCCGTGCCGACCACCTACGGGCTCTGCCAGGACGACACCGTCGTCGGGGCGCCGTTCTACGTGATGGAGCGCGTCGTCGGCACGCCGTTCGCGCGGGCGTCGGACCTCGCCGCCCTCGGCGAGCAGCGGGTGCGGACCATCACCGGGCGCATGGTCGACGTGCTCGCCGACCTGCACGCCGTCGACCCCGACGACGTCGGTCTCGGCGACTTCGGCCGCCCCGACGGCTACCTCGAGCGCCAGGTGCGCCGCTGGAAGAAGCAGCTCGACGCGTCGCGCAGCCGCGAGCTGCCCGGCATGGACGAGCTGGTCGCGCGCCTCGAGTCGTCGATCCCCGACACCGGCGAGGGCACGATCGTGCACGGCGACTACCGCCTCGACAACCTCCTCGTCGACGCGAGCCCCGACGGCGGCGACCAGGTGACCGCGGTGCTCGACTGGGAGATGAGCACGCTCGGCGACCCGCTCACCGACGTCGCCGTGCTGCTCGCCTACCAGCAGCTGGCCGAGGAGGCGGGCGCAGGCGCCGGGGCCGGGCTGGTCACCGACGCCGCGCAGGCACCCGGGTACCTCTCGCGCGATGAGGTGCTGGCGCGCTACGCACAGCAGTCTGGACGCGACGTCTCCGACATCGACTTCCACCTGGCGCTCGCCTTCTTCAAGCTCGCCGTGATCCTCGAGGGCATCCACTTCCGGCACAGCCACGGCCAGACCCTGGGCGCCGGCTTCGACGGCATCGGCGACCTCATCGAGCCGCTCATCCAGGCCGGCCTGCGGGCCTGAGGCGCCGCTCCCCCACGTCGTCGCCCCGTCGTCGTCGCGGCGGAGCGCGTGGTGACCCGCGAGTAGGTCACGGCCGGGAACGCACTCCTCGTCGTCGCGCGTCCCCTAGGGTGGGCCGCGTGACCGCCGAGATCCTCGAGCCCCGACGTCGCCCCACGCAGGAGCGCAGTCGGGCCAAGTTCGAGCTGCTGCTGCGCACGGCGCGCGACCTGCTGCTCGACGTCGGGTTCGAGTCGTTCACGTGCGAGGAGGTCTCGCAGCGCGCGGGGCTGCCGACGGGCACGCTCTACCAGTACTTCGCGAACAAGTACGTGATCGTCTGCGAGCTCGACCGCCAGGACGCCGTCGCCGTGCACGAGGAGCTCACCCGCTTCTCGGAGATGATCCCGTCGCTGGACTGGCTGCGCTTCCTCGACCGGATGATCGACCACATGGCGGGCCTGTGGTCCGACGACCCGTCGCGGCGCGCCGTGTGGCTGGCCGTGCAGTCGACGCCCGCGACCCGCGCGACCGCCGCCGTGACCGAGCGCGAGCTGGCCGCCGCCGTCGCCCGCTTCCTCGCCCCCCTCACCCCGGGCACCCCGCGCGAACGTCGCCAGATCATGGCCGAGGTGCTCGTGCACGTGACCTACTCGATGCTGAACTTCTCCGTCCGCGACGGCCAGAGCCACGCCGAGGCCGTCATCGAGCTCAAGCGCCTCCTCGCCTCCTACCTCCTCGCCTCCGAGCCCGACCCCCGCTGACCCCTCCCTCACCCTTTGGGTTGGGCCCCACCCCAAGGGTGACTCCCCCACTCAGCGTTGGGTGGGGACGCACCCCTGGGGGTGGGACGACGACGCCGGTCTCGCCGACGTCGCCTCGTCCACAGCGCCCATCACGCGCGGGCGCGCCATCCACAGGTCGGAGCGCGACCCTGGCCGATGCCGACGTCGGCGGCGTTCGATCGTCCTATGAGCGACCTTCTCGACCATCTCGCCGCACGCGCCGCCGCCGAGGGCGGTTTCTTGCTGACCCGACACCTGCGTGACCTCGGCGTCGACAAGAACCGCACCATCGCCCTGCTCAAGCTGGGCGCGCTCGTGAAAATCAGGTACGGCGCCTACGCCGTCGCAGCCGCGTGGGAGAAGCTCGACGTCGTCACGCGGCACGCCATCGTGACGCGCTCGGTCCTCGCGCGCGTCGACGACGGCGCCGTCGCGTCGCACCAGTCCGCAGCCGCACTCCACGGACTCGACCTGTGGGACGTCGACCTGTCGGAGGTGCACCTCACGCGCCTCGACGGACGGACGGGACGACACCGGGCCGGGGTGGTCTGGCACGAGCCGACGATCACGGTCGAGGACGTGAGCGACGTCGACGGCTACCGCTGCACGTCACCGGTCCGCGCGGCGCTGGAGACGACGAGCCTGCACAGCGTGGAGCACGGCGTCGTCGCGCTCAGCAATGCGCTGCGGCGTACCCGGATGGGCGCCGACGAGGTGGACGCGCACGTCGCCCGTTTCCGTTCCTGGGCCAACGCCGACATGGTCCGGCGTGCTGCCCAGCTCGCCGACGGACGGTTCGAGAGCGTCGGCGAGTCGCGGTCCTTCGTGATGTTCTGGCGCCACGGCGTGGACCTCCCCGAGCCGCAGGTCGTCATCGTCGACCTCTCCGGCCGGGCGGTCGGCCGCGTCGACTTCCAGTGGACTCTCGACCGCCATGTCGGGGAGTTCGACGGCCTCGTCAAGTACGGGCGGCTCAACCCGGACCCGACCGATCCGGGGCGGACCGTGGTGCAGGAGAAGATCCGCGAGGACCTCGTCCGCGACGCGCGCAACGGCGTCTCGCGGTGGGGGTGGGTGGACCTCTCCCCGGCGCGACAGGCCGCGACTTGCGCCCGGATCGAGGCCGCACGGGCACGGTCGCGGAAGTTGTACGTCGACGTCGCACGGCCGTGGGGCTGAGACGTCGCGGCATCTCCCCCACCCCAGGGGTTCGTACCCACCCAACGCTGATGTGGGGAGTCATCCCTTGGGTGGGGCCCAACCCAAAGGGTGGGGAGGGGGCTAGTGGGTGAGGAGGACGTAGGCGAGGGCGTGGTCCGCGTCGTGGGTGAGGCTGAGGTGGGTCTCGACGTCGGGGAGGTGGGTGGCGACGGCGCCGAGGAGGCGCAGGCGGGGGCGGCCCCACGCGTCGCACACCACCTCCACCTGGCGCAGCGCCTCGTCACCCATCACCGGCGGCTCACCGAAGAGCGACGCCGACCACGCCTTCACCAGCGCCTCCTTCGCCGCCCAGCGCACGGCCAGGTGGCGCCCCGAGCCGCCGCCGTGACCGGCCGCCCGGTCGGCGACGTCGCGCCGCTCCCCCGGCGTGAACACGCCCGCGAACCGCGACCCCGCCAGCTCCAGCTGCTGCTCGAACGACGGCACGTGCACCAGGTCGACCCCGACGCCCAGCACGACAGCACCGGACACGACGATCTCGGGCACGGCGACCCCGGGCGCGACGGCCTCCGCTGCCCCCAGGCCGGCCCGCTCGACCCGGCCCGCCCCAGCGGCCGCGGCGCCGGACGGGTCCGACGTCACGAGCACGACGGCCCGACGTAGACGCCGTCGTCGCCGAGACGCGCCTGCGGGTCGAGCAGCACCGACGCCTCGCGACCGCGGACGCCGTCCGTGCCGAGCCGACGTCCCGACGGACGCTCGTACGCCGACGCCGCACCGACCATCACCCGCGCGAGGCGCATCCGACCAGCGACGGCACGCTCGCGCGCCCGCGCCCGGTACGTCTCGCGCTCGCCCTCGGGGAGCGTCTGCACGAACGCCTCCGGGTGGGCCAGCGCGATGAGACCAGCCACGTGGCCGAACCCGAGGCTGGTCACCAGGCCCGCCTTGAGCGGCGCTCCGGCGAGCGGCTCGCGCAGCCACACCAGGTGCTCGTGCTCGGCCAGCACGTCGTCGACGCAGTCGAGGCTGCGGTTCGGCGGCAGGACGCCGCTCGCGAGCACCTGGGTGAGACCGATCAGCTGGAATGCGGCAGCACCGCCCTTCGCGTGACCGGTCAGCGTCTTCTGCGACACGACGAACAGCGGGTTGCCGGCGCTGCGCCCGATCGCCGCCGCGAGCCGCTCGTGCAGCTCGGACTCGTTCGGGTCGTTCGCGGCCGTCGACGTGTCGTGCTTGCTCACGACGCCGACGTCGTCGGCGTCGAGGCCGAGCATGCGCAGCGACCGCGCCAGCTGCGACTCGCGGCCCCCGATGCCGGCCGCCAGGGCCCCGATGCCGGGCGCCGGGATCGACGTGTGCACGCCGTCGGCGAAGGAGCCGGCGTACGCGACCACGGCGTGCACCGGCAGGCCCATCCGCGCCGCCACGTCGCCGCGGGCCAGCAGCAGCGTGCCGCCACCCTGCGACTCCACGAACCCGCCGCGACGTCGGTCGTTGGCGCGACTGACGCGACGCGGGTCGATGCCCTGGGCGAGCATCGCGCCGGAGTCGGCCGTGGCCGACATGTCGGCGAAGCCGATGATGCCCTCCGTGCTCAGGTCGTCGAAGCCACCGGCCACGACGAACTCCGCCTTGCCGACCTTGATCTTGTCGACGCCCTCCTCGACCGACACGGCCGTGGTGGCGCACGCGGCAACGGGGTGGATCATCGCGCCGTAGCTGCCGACGTACGACTGCACGACGTGCGCGGCGATGACGTTGGGCAGCGCCTCCTGGAGGATGTCGTTCGGGTTGCTCTCACCGAGCAGCGTGTTGATGTACAGCGCGTGCATGGAGGCCATGCCGCCCATGCCGGTGCCCTGCGTGTTCGCGACGAAGGCCGGGTGCACCCAGCGCATCAGCTCGGCGGGCGTGAACCCGCTCGACAGGAACGCGTCGACGGTGCACACGAGGTTCCAGATCGCCACGCGGTCGATGCTCTCCAGCATCTCGGCCGGCACGCCCCAGACCGCCGGGTCGAACCCGGTCGGGATCTGCCCCCCGATGGTGCGGGTGAGCTCCATGCGGCGCGGCACGCGGATCTCGGTGCCGGCCTTGCGGGTGACGGACCACTCGCCGTCGTCGGACGACGTGATCGTCGTGCGCTCGGGGTCGGCGGCGTGCATGGCGCGCGCCTCCGCCTCGCTGCCGACGGCGAACGTCAGGTCCTGCTCGAGGAACACCGACGTCAGCAGCGGTGCGCTGTTGTCGACCATCGAGCCGTCGTCGCCGTACGTGCGGATGCCGCAACGCTCGACGACGGCGTCGTGGTAGCGCTCGTGCACGTCGGCCTCGTCGACCGCCTCGTTCGTCTCGACGTCGTACCAGCCCTGGTTCGCGTCGTCCCAGGCCAGGAGCCCGGTGCTCCACGCCAGCTCGAGCACGCCGGCGGCGGACAGCTCGTCGTGCACCTCCATCTCGAAGCGCGTGCGGGCCGAGCCGTAGGGGCCGAGCTCGCCGGAGCCGACGACCACCACCAGGTCCTCGGGACGCGCCGACACCTCGCCCCACGCGGGGGTGGCAGCGTCGGGCAGCTGCGCGGGCGACGGTGCGAGGGCCGAGACCGTCGCGGTCTCGTCGTCGACGTCGGTGCTCGGTCGCTCCACGCCCTCGGCGAGGGCGCGCAGGTCGAGGTCGGCCTCGCCGAGGCCGCCGGTCAGGTCGAGCTCGACCGGGGCGACGGCGGCCTGCTCGCGCACGACCGCGGTGCAGCCCTGCTCGAGCAGCGCGGACGCCATCTCCTCGGGGCTCCAGGTGCGGACGCCCGCAGCCTCGACGGCCCGCACGAGCGGGTCGTTGCCGCCCATCAGGCCCGTGCCGCGGACCCAGCCGATGATCGCGTGGGTGAGCGTCACCCGCGCGGACCACGCCTTCTCCGCACCCCACTTCGTGACGACGGCGTCGAGCGCGGCCTTGGCCTCGCCGTACGCGCCGTCGCCACCGAACATGCCGCGGTTGGGCGAGCCCGGGAGCAGCACGTGCAGACGCGAGGCGAGGTCGTGGTCGCGGCCGGTCGTGGCGAGGGCGCCGACGAGGCGCTCCACCGACCACAGCAGGATGCGGGCCTCGACCTCGGTGCGGCTTCCCGCGTCGGACAGGTCTCCCATGACGCGCCCCGCCGCGAACGGCACGAGCATCGTCGGCACGAGGGCCGGCTTGGTCACGTGCTTGGTGCTGCCGACCGTGCGCGACTGCTCGGCGACCACCCACGACGCGAGCGCGTCGACGTCGGCGAACGAGGCCATGTTGGCGGGGACCACCCAGAGGCGGGCGCCGGTGCGGGCGTGCGAGCGGTAGAGCTCGCGGAACGCCGGGCGTCGTGTCGAGCGCGACGTCGGCCACCTGCTCCAGACGCCTCTCGAGTCCTGCGTCGTCGGTGCGCCCCGCCCACCAGCGGGCCTGGCTCGCGATGACGTCGCCGGCACCCGTGAACCGGCCGGGCTCGACGTCGACCTGACCGAGCGCGAGCCGCGCCAGGTCCTCACGGGCGCTCGCCCACCGGTCGTCGAGCAGCACGGCCCGACGCTCGTCGAACGCGGGCGCGACGGCCTCGACCCAGTCGGAGCCGAGCTCGGCCTCGACCCGCGCGAGCACGCGCCGGGCGTCCTCGTCGTCCTCGACGACGGGCGCCTCGGCCGCGAGGCCGAGCCGGTCCAGCAGGTGACGGGCGGTGCTCGCGAGCACGCCGTCGGGTCCGGTGATCTCGCCGGTGATCTCCGCCAGCGCGGCGGCGTCGACGGTGGTGTCGGAGCCGCCGGTGGACGGCAGCGCGACGCTCACGCCGTGGCGTGCCGCCACGGCCTGCACGGCGGCGTCGACGGCCGCGTCGACCTCGGCACCGTTCGTCGGCATGGCGACGGTGGCGAGGTCGCCCCCGCGCACGCTCGCGCCCTCACGCGTCGAGAGGGCCAGCTCGGCCAGCACGTGGCTGGCCCAGCCCGCGCCGAGCTGCCAGACGTCGGTCACGCGGTCGGCCACGGCCGACTGCTTGCGACCCGTCGGCCCGAGCACCTTCTTCAGGTGGTCGGCGAAGGTCGCCGAGAGCACCGGCCCGAACGGCTTGTAGCCGCGGGCCAGACCCTTCACCTGGGCCGACAGGGTCGGCACGTCGGCGTCGGCCGCACCGTCGATGGCCCCCAGCGACAGCTCGCCGCCGAGGTCGACGAGCAGCTGGTTGCGGCGCGACGACGCACCGTCGCACAGCGATTCGATGGAGTCGGCGGCACCGATCTGCTCGGGCCGCAGCTTGGTCCACCACGCGATGAGCGTGCGGGTGCCGTCGGCGGCGTCGAAGGCGAGGTCGTCGGGACGGGGACCCGACGACGTGGGTGCAGCAGCGGGCGCCGCGGCGACGGGAGCGGCTGCTCCCTCGGCAGCCGGGGACTCCGCGACGACCTCGTCCTCGACCGGCACCGGGTCCTCGTCGGTCGCGAACACCGCGGCGGCGTCGCGCTCGATGTTCGCGACGTCGACGCCGCGGGCGCCGAACGTCGACTGCACCGCCGGGAGCTTGAGCGTCGACGACGCCAGGTTCGCGACCGTCGGCGACTGTCCCACGCCGATCTCCACGAACCGTTCGACCCCGAGGCCACCGTTCTCGACGCTCGCGAACATGAGGTCCTGCGTCTCGATCCAGCGCACCGGGCTGGCGAACTGCCAGGCCAGCAGCTCGACGAGCAGCGTGCGGCACAGCGCCTGGGGGCGGGCGGTCCACGCGTCGACGTCGGCGAGGACGGCGTCGAGAGGCGAGGGGCCGACCAGGTCGGCGACCTCCTGGATGAAGTCCTCCGCGAGCGAGAACGGCCGCGGCACGAGGTTCGGCACGTAGCGGCCCTCGAGGATCGACGGGTCGATCTCGGCCGGCAGCAGCTCCTCCAGGCGGGCGCGGAAGTCGGGCACGCCACCGTGCAGCACGCGCGAGTGGAACGGCACGTCGATGCCCGGCACCAGGATGAACGCGGCCTTGCCGCCGAACCGCTCCCGACGCTCGGCGATGTCGGCCTCGAGCACCTCCAAGCCCTTCACCGTGCCGGCGATCGCGTACTGCGAGCCGCGCAGGTTGTAGTTGACGATCTGCAGGAACTCGCCGCTGCGCTCGGCCACGCCGTCGACGTAGTCCGTGACCGTCTCCATCTGTCGCCCACGGCCCGACGCCCCCGCCGTGTCGTCCTCCAGTCCGATCTGCGACGGACGGATGGCGGCGAGCCGGTAGTCGCTGCGGCCCTGCTCGTCACGCGGGACGAGGGTGTGCATGACGGAGCCGCGCTGGAACACGACCTCGACGACGGCCTCGAGCGGGATCACGCCGGAGACCGCTGCGAGGGCGTTGTACTCGCCCACGGAGTGGCCGGCCAGCACGGAGCCCTCGACGAACGCACCCGACTCGCGCAGCTCGGCCATCTGCGCCGCCCCGAGGACGGCCATGGCCACCTGCGTGAACTGCGTCAGGAAGAGCACGCCGTCGGGGTGGCGGTGCGTGACGCCGTCAGCGACGAGGACGGTCGGGTTGTCGCGCACCACCGTGAGGATCGAGAAGCCGAGCGCCTCGCGGGTGTGCGCGTCGGCACGGTCCCACACGGCCCGGGCCGCCTTCGACCGCTGGTAGCCCGCCATGCCCATGCCTGCGTGCTGGATGCCCTGGCCCGGGAACGCGTACGCGGTGCGCGGCGCACGCAGCCGTGCGGTGGCGGCCATGACGAGCTCACCGCCCGCACGGCAGGTGACCTCGACGACCTCGTCGCCCTCGACGAGGGCGGTGCGCTCGGCCTTGACCGAGACCTCCGCCCCCGGAGCCAGCGGGCTGAGCCAGCGCGTGGTCCAGCCGAGCAGGGTGCGCCCGGTCTGCTCGACGACGACGCGCTGCGCCGCGGCCGAGAGCCACATGCCGTGGGCGATCGGCTCGCCGAGCCCGGCGAGGCGTGCGGCGGCCGTGCTGGTGTGGATGGGGTTGTGGTCGCCCGAGACCGCGGCGAACGCGCGCAGGTCGGCGGGAGCGGTGACCGTGCCCTCGGCGCGGGTGCGACGCGGGGTCGGGTGCACCTCGACGTCCTCGAGCCGTCCGCCGGCGCGCACGGGCTCCCCGGCGTGGGCGTCGCCCGGGCGACCGCGGACGCAGAAGCGCTCGACGAGCGTCGCGACGGTGGAGTCGTGCTGGCGCACCGCGACGTCGACCGTGACGACGCGCCCGAGGTCGGTGGCCTCCACCGAGCGCAGCGAGGCGCGGACGGCGAGGTCGGCCCCGTCGGCCGGCGTGTCGGTGAGTGCGACGGCGTGGTCGAGGTGGACGAGGTCGAGCATGCCCTCCACGACCGGCTCGCCCGACGCAGCGCGGGCCGCGCCGATCACCGCGAAGACCGCGGGCCAGGCCAGCCCGACGAGCGCGTCGGGGACGACGTCGGTCGTGGTGCCGGACGTGACGCCCGCGTGGTCGGCCACGACGTCGTCGCTCCAGGGGGCGACGAGCTCGGCGGCGCCGTCCGTCACCGTCGGCAGCGAGCCACCCGCCGCGGCGGTGAGCAGGTCGAGCATGGCCGACGCGGCGGTCGAGACCGGCACGACGGGCGCCGCGCCGGTGGCGACGGCGTCGGTCACGTCGAAGGCCAGGGTCAGCACCCGGCCGGCGCGGTCGAGCGGGACCGTCAGCTCGGCCGTGCTCCCTGCCCCGGTCAGCACGGCACCCGTCTCGGGGTGCTCCGCGCGCTCGGGGGCCACGATGACCCACCCGCTCGACGTCGAGGCCGGGGCCCCGAGCCGGTGGACGGGGTTGCGGACCGTGCGGCCGGCCCAGACGGCGTCCGGCGCCGCCAGCACGAGCGAGACGGCGCCGTCGGCACCCTCCGCGCGACGCAGGCCGACGACCTCGCGCGGCGCGGCGCCTGCGGCGAGCACCGCGTCGACCGTCGCCTCCTCGAAGCGGCGCAGCAGGTCGCCCACCGGCTCGTCGACGCGGGTGATGCCGGCGACCGAGACCGTGCCGGGGATGACGCAGACCTGGTCGGCGCCGAAGCGCGGGTCGTGCGCCTGCCACAGCGAGTCCGAGCGCCACCAGCGACGCACGTCGGCGTCGATCACCGGCACGAACGGCACGGGCTTGCCCGGGCGACGGCACACCTGCACGAAGAACGGTACGTCGGCCGGGTGCAGCACGACGTCGTCGGCGGCCGGGTAGGTCTCCCGCAGCGTAGCGAGGGCAGTCGCCGCGTCCTCGACGTCGGCCGGCGCGGCGAAGAGCGTGGCGACGTCGCCGTGGTCCTCGGGCGCCAGACGCGCCTCCGCGCGCTGCAGCATCGTGTGGAAGCGATCGCGCAAGGTCACGTCGAGCCAGGTGCTGCCTCCGTCCTCGTCGATGCCCGTCGAGGCGACATGGTCGGTCGTGAGGGCCGCGAAGCGGTCGAGCCAGGCGCCGTAGGTCATGGCGGCGACGTCGCCGAAGTACGGCTTGGCGGTGCGGTCGAGCGCCTCGACGATCTCGTCGCGGCGGGCCGCGACGGCGTCGGCGTCACCGGCCACCTCGTCGAGCAGGCGACCGGTGCGCGAGGCGGTGTTGTCGATCTCGTGGATGTCGGCACCGAGCTGGCTGCGACCCGACGCCATGCCGCCGGACGCGTGGCCCGCACCCACCCAGTCGGTGGTGCCCGGGGTGTCGACGAGCAGCTGCTTGACGTCGGGCGCGGTGGTGGCCTCGAGCGTCGCCATGGCGGCCGTGCCGACGAGCACGCCGTCGAGCGGCATCACCGGGTGGCCGTGGGCACGCGCCCACTCGCCGGTCAGGTAGGCCGCGGCGACCTCGGGCGTGCCGATGCCGCCGCCGACGCACACCACGACGTTGTCGTGCGCGCGCAGCTGGGCGTACGTGGCGACGAGCAGGTCGTCGAGGTCCTCCCAGGAGTGGTGACCGCCGGCCTTCCCGCCCTCGATCTGGATCATGACCGGACGCGGTGCGACCTGCTCCGCGATGGCGAGCACCTGACGGATCTGCGCGACGGTGCCCGGCTTGAACGCGACGTGCTGGACACCCACCTCCGAGAGCTCCTCGACGAGCGCGACGGCCTCGTCGAGCTCGGGGACGCCCGCGGTGACGACGACGCCGTCGACCGGCGCGCCCGCAGCGCGCGCCTTCTGCACCAGCCGCTGGCCGCCGAGCTGCAGCTTCCAGAGGTACGGGTCGAGGAAGAGGGAGTTGAACTGGAAGGTGCGGCCCTCTTCGAGCAGCTCGCGCAGCTCGACCATGCGGTCGGCGAAGATCGGCTCGCTCACCTGGCCGCCACCGGCCAGCTCGGCCCAGAACCCGGCGTTGGCAGCCGCGGCGACGATCTTGGCGTCGACGGTCGTAGGCGTCATGCCCGCGAGGAGGACGGGCGAGAGGCCCGTGAGACGGGTGAAGGCGGTCTCGACGCGCAGCGAGCCGTCGGGCAGCGTGGCGGCCGTGGGGGCGTAGGAGCTCCAGGGACGGCTTCGCCGCGGCGCGGCTCCAGGGACGGTGAGCTCCCGGTGCCCGCGACGGGTCGCGACGGACACGACGCCCGCTCCCCGGACCTTGGCCTCGCCGGCGCTCAGACGCGCGGCGAGGTCGCCGGGGCCGACGTCGAGCAGCCACTCGGCGCCGGCGTCGAGGACACGCTCGACCTCCGCGACCCAGTCGACCGGGTCGACGATCGCCCGACGCGTGAGGCGACGGGCCTGCTCGGCGTCGAGACCGCACACGTCGGCCCACGTCGCGGCGAGGTCGGCGGCGGCGTCGAGGTCGGGGTGGTGGAAGGCTAGCCGGGCGGCGACGGGCTCCACGACGGGTGCGAACGGGGCACCGCCGGTCAGCTTGCTGGCCCGCTCGTCCTTCTCCGCTGCCGCGAGCTCGTCGAGCAGCGCGACAGCACGCCGCAGACCCTCCTGCGGCCCCGACAGCACGACGGCGCGGCGACCGTTGCGCAGCCGGGTGACGACGCCTGCCGAGGCGGGCAGCGACGCCAGGGCGGCGGCGACGCGCTCGGGGCTCTCCCCGGACACGCTGAGCATGGTCGCGCCGAGCAGGTCACGGCGACGACCGACGACCTGCGCGGCGGCGCCCGCCAGCCGCGCGTGGGCGTAGAGGTCGGCCGGGTCCGCCCCCGCCAGCGCCTCCACCACGTACGCGCCCTGGGAGTGCCCGGCGCAGGCGACCGGCGGCGTCGCGACGACGTCGAGGCCCTGACGCTGGAGGGCGGCGAGGCCGGCCAGCTGGGTCAGCAGGATGCCGGGCACCGACACCGCGGGCGCCTGCAGCGCCGCCGCGTCGGGGACCTCAGGAGCGTCGTCGTCCTCGGCCGACTCGCCGACGGCGAGCGCGTCGAGCCAGGCGAGCGGCGCGACGTCGACGCCCGTGCGCAGCAGCTCGGCGGCGACCGGCGCAAGACGCTGCTCGGCGCGCGCGACGAGACCGGCGACGTCGGACTCGAGGGCGAAGTCGCGCACGAGCGCGGCGAGCGGCTCGAGCCACGGCTCCCCCTGCCCGCCGGCGACCACGGCGTAGCGCTGGCCCCCTCGGAGCCGGTCGACCAGCGCCTCGCGGCGGCCTCCCGTGGCGGTGGTGGTGCTCGTCGGGCTCGTGGGGGTGGTGGTCACGTCGTGATACCTCGCTGCGACAGGTGGGCGGAACCCCCATCGTCGCAAAACGTGAGAGGAACCTCAAGTTTATTCCGAGGGTTTCCTCATGTTCTTCGTGTCACACGACGCGGCGCACGCCACCCGCCCGCTTCTCCTCCCCCCCATCGGTGCCTGGGCAACCGCAGACACGCTCCTGTCGTTGCCCCGACACCGACCGGCCGACCTCCTGCGCATCGGTGCCTCAGCAACATCAGGGGCACTCCTGCGGTTGCAGATCCACCGATGGACGGGGAAGGTCACGCAGCGCAGCAGCAGGTCCTCGGCACAGACGGACGACCCCGCAGCCACCAGGTGGCCGCGGGGTCGTCGAGGACGGCAGCGACGTCAGACGCCGCCGGTCAGCAGGAGGCCGCCGTCGGCGGTGATCGTCTGACCGGTCAGCCAGGCCGCGTCGTCGGACAGCAGGAACCCGACGACGCCGGCGATGTCCTCGGGCAGGCCGAGTCGCTTGAGCGGGTACGGGGCCGACACCTCGTCCTCACGACCGTCGTAGAGCGCCTTCGCGAACTTCGTCTTCACGACGGCCGGCGCCACACCGTTGACCCGGATGTCGGGGCCGAGCTCGACCGCCAGCTCCTCGGTCACGTGGATGAGCGCCGACTTCGACGCGCCGTACATGCCGATGTTCGGGGCCGGCTTCGGCCCGGCCACCGACGACACGTTGACGATCGCGCCGCCGTGCTCGCCCATCCACTGCCGGTACGCCTGCTGCGCCCACGCGACGGCCGACAGCACGTTGACCGCGAAGATCTTCGCCGCGGCCTCGAGGTCGATGTCGATCATGCGGCCGTACACCGGGTTGATGCCGGTGTTGTTCACCAGGAAGTCGAGCCGACCGAACCGCTCGATCGCGGTGCGGACCGCCTCCTCCTGGTGCGCGGCGTCGTCGCCCGAGCCGGCCACGAACGCGGCCCGGTCGGCCCCGAGCGACGCCACGGCCTCCTTGAGCGCGTCGGCCTTGCGTGCCGTGACCAGCACCTTTGCCCCGTCGTCGACGAGTCGCTGCGCGATGCCCAGGCCGATCCCCCGGCTCGCGCCGGTGACGATCGCGACCTTGCCGTCGAAGCGACCCATCAGGACAGCCGCTCGATGACCATCGCCATGCCCATGCCGCCGCCGACGCACATCGACTCGACGCCGAACTGCTTGTCGTGCCACTGCAGGGAGTTGATGAGCGTGCTGGTGATGCGCGCGCCGGTCATGCCGAACGGGTGACCGACGGCGATCGCGCCGCCGTTGACGTTGAGCTTCTCCAGCGGGATGCCGAGCACCTTCGCCGAGCCCCACGACTGGACCGCGAAGGCCTCGTTGATCTCGTAGAGGTCGATGTCGTCGATGCCCATGCCGGCGTTGCGCAGGGCGGCCGGGATGGCCTCGACCGGGCCGAGGCCCATGATCTCCGGAGACAGGCCGGTCACGGCGGTGGAGACGATGCGCGCGAGGGGCGTCAGGCCGAGCGCCTTGGCCTTCTCGTCGCTCATGATGACCACGGCGGCGGCACCGTCGTTGAGCGGACACGCGTTGCCGGCCGTCACGGTGCCGTCGGGACGGAATACCGGCTTGAGCTGGCTCACGGCCTCGAGCGTGACGCCGGCGCGGGGTCCGTCGTCCTTCGAGACGACGGTGCCGTCGGGCAGCGTCACCGGGGTGATGTCCTTCGCCCAGAAGCCGGACTCGATGGCCGCCTCCGCGAGGTTCTGGCTGCGCACGCCGAACTCGTCCTGCTCCTCGCGGCTCATGCCGAGGTGCTGGGCGACGTTCTCGGCCGTCTGGCCCATCGCGATGTAGAGGTCGGGGAGCTCGCCGCCCTCGCGCGGGTCCGTCCAGGTGTCGGCACCGCCCTCGGCGCGCTTCGCGGTGCGGGCGATCGCGTCGGCGAACAGCGGGTTCTCCGAGCCGGGCAGGTCGGAGAAGCCGTTCTGGAAGCGGCTCACCGTCTCCACGCCGGCGGAGATGTAGGCGTCGCCCTCACCGGCCTTGATGGCGTGGAACGCCATGCGGGTGGTCTGCAGCGACGACGAGCAGTAGCGGTTCACGGTGACGCCGGGCAGGTGGTCCATGCCGGAGAGCACGGCCACGGCACGCGCCAGGTTGTGACCCGCCTCGCCGGCCGGCTGGCCGACGCCGAGGTGCAGGTCGGTGATGTCCTTCGGGTCGAGCCCGGGGACCTTCTCGAGGGCGGCCTGCACCATCTGCACGGTGAGGTCGTCGGGACGCATGTCCTTCAGCGAGCCCTTGACGGCGCGGCCGATGGGCGAGCGGGCGGTCGAGACGATGACGGCTTCGGTCATGGTGCTGCCTTCCGGTGGTGGGGTGGTGCGGCGTCGTGCAGGTGCGGGGCCCGTGCCCCCGCGATCAGCTGGGGCGGTGGAGGGACCCGGCAGGGGTGCCGGGACTCCGCGATCAGCTGGGGCGGCAAAGGGACTAGCGCTCAGAGGCCGAGGTCGCGGCCGATGAGCTCCTTCATGATCTCGTTGGAGCCGGCCCAGATGCGGGTCACGCGGGCGTCGCGCCAGGCGCGGGCCACGCGGTACTCGTTCATGAAGCCGTAGCCGCCGTGGATCTGGACGCAGTGGTCGAGCACCTGGTTCTGGACGTCGGAGGTGTACCACTTGGCCTTGGCGGCGTCGACGGCGCTGAACTTCTTCTCGGCGTGGGCGGCGACGGCGTTGTCGAGGTAGGCCTCGGCGACCTCGATCTTGGTGACGAGCTCAGCGATGAGGAACTTGTTCCACTGGAAGTTGCCGATGGCCTGGCCGAACGCCTTGCGGTCCTTGGCGTACTGGATGGTCTCGACGAGGATCTGCTTGGCGTGGGCGATGTTGGAGATCGCGCAGCTGAGCCGCTCCTGCGGGAGCTTCTGCATCATGTGGATGAACCCGCGGTCGAGCTCGCCGATGATGCGGTCGTCGCCGACGCGGACGTTCTCGAAGAACAGCTCGGCGGTGTCGGACTCGGTCTGGCCGACCTTGTCGAGCTTGCGGCCGCGACTGAAGCCCTCGTCGCCGGCCTCGATGGCGAAGAGGGTGATGCCCTTGGCGCCCTTCTCCGGCGACGTGCGGACGGCGGTGACCACGAGGTCGGCGCTGTAGCCGTTGGTGATGAAGGTCTTGGAGCCGTTGATGACCCACTCGTCGCCGTCGCGGACGGCGGTGGTCTTCAGCGCGGCAAGGTCGGACCCGCCGCCGGGCTCGGTCATGCCGATGGCCAGCAGGCACTCGCCCGACGCGATCTTCGGCAGCCAGCGCTCCTTCTGCTCCTGCGTGCCGAGCTCGACGATGTACGGCGCGGTGATGTCGGAGTGGATGCCGACGCAGGACGCGAGGGCGGCGCTGACCTTGCTGAGCTCCTCGGCCCAGACGGCGTTGAAGCGGAAGTCCTCGGCGCCGGCGCCGCCGAACTCCTCGGGGATCTCCAGGCCGAGGAGGCCGAGCTCGCCCGCGGCCAGCCAGAAGTCGCGTGGGAGGGCCTTGTCCTCGATGTACTGCTCGATGTGCGGGGCGACCTTCTTGGCCAGGAACGTCGCGCAGGTGTCGCGGAAGTCCTCGTGGTCGGCGGTGTAGACGGTGCGGTCCATCGGGTCCCTCGTGCTCTGGTGTGTCTCGTGCTCGGACGTGAAGTGACGCGCCAGTAGGTAAGCGCTTGCTTAGCGTGCCCGGCATGGGCCATGCTGTCAACCGACGAAAGGGACGATGTCATGACCGCCACAGCGCGCGAGCGGCTCCTGGAGGCCGCCGTCGAGGCGTTCGCCGAGAAGGGCTTCACGGCGACGACGACCCGCGACATCGCGGCGCGCGCCGGCATGAGCCCGGCAGCGGTCTACGTCCACCACGACACCAAGGAGTCGCTGCTCTTCACGGTCAGCATCGACGGGCACCGCTCGGCCCTGCAGGTCGTGGAGTCCGCCGACGACCCCGCCGCCGCCCCGCCCGAGCGTCTGCGGCGCTTCGTGCACGACTTCAGCGCCTGGCACGCGTCGCACAGCCGCGTCGGCCGCATCGTGCAGTACGAGTTCGACGCGCTGACCCCGGAGCACCGCTCCGAGGTGGCCGCGCTGCGTCGCGCCATCGAGCGCGTCATGCAGCGCGTGCTCGAGGCGGGCGTCGCCTCGGGCGACTTCGCCGTCGACGACGTCGTCGGCACCACCCGGGCGATCCTGTCGCTCAGCATCGACCTCGTGCGCTGGTTCTCCCCCACCGGCCCGCAGACGCCGCAGGACGTCGCCGAGCTGCACGCCCGCCTGGCGCTGCGGATGGTCCTGGCGCACGACGACTGACGGCGCCCACCCGAAAGGGTGGACGCCGCCAGAGGTGCTGTCGCAGTCGCGCTGCGCAGGGGTGCGGTGCGAGCTCAGGCCTCGAGCACGGCCTCCGCGTTGATCGTGATGGTGATCTTGTCGCCGATCATGACCTTGTCGCCCTCGAGCGGGATGTTGAAGTCGATGCCGAACTCCTTGCGGCTGATCTCGCCGGTGGCCTCGACGCCGACGCGCGTGCCGCCCCACGGGTCCTTGCCCTCGCCGAGGAAGTCGACGTCGAGCTGCAGGGGCTTGGTGACGCCCTTGATCGTGAGGTCGCCGTTGACGACGAAGGACTCGTCGGACTTCTGGACGACGCCGGTGCTGGTGAAGGTCATCTTCGGGTGCGTCTCGGTGTCGAAGAAGTCGCTCGAGCGCAGGTGGTTGTCACGGTCGGCGGTGCCCGTGTTGATCGAGGAGAGGTCGACCTCGACGCTGACCTTCGAGTCGCTGATCGGGTCGGCGCTGACGATCGAGCCCTCGAAGGTCTCGAACTTCCCGCGGACC
This sequence comes from Aeromicrobium sp. REDSEA-S38_B2, assembly GCF_001628525.1. Classification (NCBI taxonomy): domain Bacteria; kingdom Bacillati; phylum Actinomycetota; class Actinomycetes; order Propionibacteriales; family Nocardioidaceae; genus Aeromicrobium; species Aeromicrobium sp. REDSEA-S38_B2. The sequence continues at coordinate 42,546 of NZ_LUNH01000022.1, forward strand.
TTGCTCATGATATGACGCACGGCGAAGCCGATCTCGGTGTGCGTGGGGTCGAGGTTCCAGGTGCCGGTGGTGATGCTCATGAGGTGTCTCCTGAAGTCGGGGTGCGGCTCGTGGTTGAGCCGTCAACGAGGAAGACGCTACCATGTAGTTGAAGCCTCAATCAACACCCTCTCCTGGACTGCCTCGCCACGAACCTAGGATGTGCCCCATGACCAGCGCCCCCATCGACGAGAACTCGGACACGACGCCCTGGCTCGACACCGAGCAGCAGCGGTGGTGGCGCTCCTACCTCGGCGGCTCGACGGTGCTCCTCGACCAGCTCGACCGCGACCTGCGCGCCGCGCACGACCTCTCGATGGCCGAGTACGAGATCCTCGTCCGCCTCTCCGAGGCCGAGGACCGCTCGATCCGCATGGCCGAGCTCGCGGCCGCCGTCTCGCACTCGCGCAGCCGCATCACCCACACCATCGCCCGACTCGAGCGTGACGGCATCGTGCGCCGCGCCGCGAGCTGCACCGACGGTCGCGGGGTGAGCGCCGTGCTCACCGACCACGGCCACGACGTGCTCGCCCAGGCCGCCCACACCCACGTGCGCGGCGTCCACGACTACCTCGTCGCACGCTGCAGCCGCGAGGACCTCGCCGCCGTCGGGCGGGTCCTGGAGGCCGTCCGCACCGGCCTCGAGGGTCGCGGCTTCTGACGTCGGGCCCCGCCTCGAGTCACCGACGCCCCTTCCTGAGCCAGGAAGGGGCGTCGGCGTCTCGCATGACGGGAGTGCTCAGTCGCGGGTGAGGCGACGGTGCGTGACGCGGTGCGGTCGCGCCGCCTCCTCGCCGAGTCGCTCGATCTTGTTCTCCTCATAGGACGCGAAGTTGCCCTCGAACCAGAACCAGCGGCCCGGCTCGTCCTCGGTGCCCTCCCACGCCAGGATGTGCGTGGCGATGCGGTCGAGGAACCAGCGGTCGTGCGACGTGACGACGGCGCAGCCCGGGAAGTCGAGCAGCGCGTCCTCGAGCGAGGACAGGGTCTCGACGTCGAGGTCGTTGGTGGGCTCGTCGAGCAGCAGCAGGTTGCCGCCCTGCTTGAGGGTCAGCGCGAGGTTGAGGCGGTTGCGCTCACCACCGGACAGCACACCGGCCTTCTTCTGCTGGTCGGCGCCCTTGAAGCCGAAGGAGGCCACGTAGGCGCGGCTGTTCATCTCGAAGTTCGCGACCTTGATGAAGTCGAGCCCGTCGGAGACGACCTCCCAGACGTTCTTGTCGGCGGCGATGCTGCCCCGGCTCTGGTCGGCGTAGGAGATCTTGACCGTCTGGCCGACCTCGAGGGTCCCTGCGTCGGGCACCTCGTTGCCGGTGATCATGCGGAAGAGGGTGGTCTTGCCGACGCCGTTCGGGCCGACGACGCCGACGATGCCGGCGCGCGGCAGCGAGAAGCTGATGTCGTCCCACAGCGTGCGGCCCTCGAAGCCCTTGCTGAGGCTCTTCGCGTCGAGCACGACGTCGCCGAGGCGCGGACCGGCGGGGATGTTGATCTCGCTCGTGTCGATCTTGCGGGCGCGCTCGGCCTCGGCCGCGAGCTCCTCGTAGCGGGCCAGACGCGCCTTGCTCTTGGCCTGACGGCCCTTGGCGTTGGAGCGGACCCAGTCGAGCTCCTTCTCCAGCATCTTGGCGCGCTTGGCGTCCTTCGCGCCCTCGATCTTGAGGCGCTCCTTCTTCGTCTCCAGGTAGGTGGAGTAGTTGCCCTCGTAGCCGTGGATGCGGCCGCGGTCGACCTCGGCGATCCACTCGGCGACGTTGTCGAGGAAGTAGCGGTCGTGGGTGACGGCCAGGACGGCGCCCGGGTAGGTCTTGAGGTGTCCCTCGAGCCACTGCACCGACTCGGCGTCGAGGTGGTTGGTGGGCTCGTCGAGGAGCAGCAGGTCGGGCTGCTGGAGCAGCAGCTTGCACAGCGCCACGCGGCGGCGCTCACCACCGGAGAGGTGGTCGACGAGCTCGTCCGGCGGCGGGCAGCGCAGCGCGTCCATCGCCTGGTCGAGGCGCGAGTCGAGGTCCCACGCGTTGACGCTGTCGAGGAACGTCTGCAGGTCGCCGGTCTCGGCCATGAGGGCGTCGTAGTCGGCGTCGGGCTCGCCCATCTCGGCGTACGCCTCCTCGAGGCGCTTCATCTTGTCCTTGACCTCCGAGACCGCCTCCTCGACGTTCTCCAGGACGGTCTTGCCCTCCGTGAGGGGCGGCTCCTGCTGGAGCATGCCGACGGTGGCCTCGGGGTCACGGACGATGTCGCCGTTGTTCGGCTGGTCGAGGCCGGCCATGAGCTTCAGGAGCGAGGACTTGCCCATGCCGTTCGGCCCCACGACGCCGATCTTGGCGCCGTGCAGGAACGAGAGGGTCACGTCGTCGAGGACGACCTTGTCGCCGTGGGCCTTGCGGACGTTGCGCAGGGAGAGAACGTAGTCAGCCATAGGGCACCCAGCGTACCGACGGCGGCCGACGTGCCGCGCCTCGCGGTGGTCCGCGACGTCCGCGGACTCAGCCCAGGGCGCGCAGGATGCCCGAGCGGTAGCGCTCGTAGCGGTCGAGCTCGGCCTGCAGCGGCGCGACCACCTTCTGCTCGGAGACCTCGGCGACGGCGCGACGCAGCGTCGCGTCGGCCTGCTGCGCCCGCCGCCGGGCACTCGCCCGCACGGCTGCCCGCGACAACGCGGCCAGCAGCACACCGCCGACCAGCCCGCCGAGGAGGAGCAGCAGCGGCAGCGACGTGCCTGCCACGACCGGCGCGTCACCCACCTGCCAGCCCACGAGGCCGCTGAGCAGCTCGACCGCTCCCCAGCCGACGCCGACGACGAGCGCCGCGAACGCGATCCACTGCAGCACGTCGACCGCGCGCCACCAGAACGGCGTGCGGGACAGGCCGAGGTCGATGCGGTCGACGGTCTCGTCGAGCTCGCGCACGACGTCGGCGCTCGTGCTCACCGACGCCTCGCGCACGGCGTCGCGCCAGGGTCGCTCGAGGCCGACGGCCGCCTTCTCGGAGATCTCGCGCACGGCCGACTCGGCCTGGGCGCGCTGGACGTGCCCGACCGAGGGCCGCACGGCACGCGAGAGCGAGGCGATGGAGCCGTCGGGGTCGATCCCGAGCTCGCGCAGCGGGTCCTTGCGCAGGCGTCCGACCCAGCGCAGCGGCGGCCAGCCGGTGTGGCGGCGCGCGGTGCGCAGCGTCGAGGCCTCCACCGCCTCGACGAGCTGCGGTGCGCCGACGCTGTCGAGCAGCGCGAGGTCGAGCGCCTGGCGGTCGATGTCGGTGATGCCCGGGATGTCGCTGCGGCCCCCGACCGTGACGATGCCCGCCGCCGACGCCGCGATGTCCTGCGCGAGGCGCTCCTTGGCGGAGGCCTTCGCGCGGATGCGGCGCGCGAGCTCGCGCTTGAGGTCGTCGACCCCGTCGCCGCGGTGCGCGGAGACGCCGAGGACCGGCACGCCCGGCAGACCCTCGCGGTCGAGGATGGCGCGCACGTCGCCCAGCGCCCGCTCCCGCTCGGAGAAGTGGATGCGGTCGATCTGGTTGAGCACGACGAGCGTGACGTCGCGGTAGGCCGCCATCGGCCGGATGTAGCGGTCGTGGATGGCCGCGTCGGCGTACTTCTGCGGGTCGAGGACCCAGATGAGGAGGTCGGCGTACTGGACGAGCCGGTCCATCTCGAGGTGGTGGGAGACCTCGGTGGAGTCGTGGTCGGGCAGGTCGAGCAGGACGAGCCCGTCGAGCTTCGTGTCGGCGGACGAGCGGTCGAGCATGCTCATGCGCGACACCTGGTGGCGCGCGGGGATGCCCATCCACTCGAGCAGCTCCTGCGCGCCGTCGGGTCCCCACGAGCACGCGAGGGCCCACGACGTCGTCGGACGGCGCACGCCGACGCCGGCGAGCTCGAGGTCGGTCAGGCAGTTGAAGAGCGAGGACTTGCCCGAGCCCGTGGCACCCGCGAGCGCCACGATCGTGTGCTCGCCGGAGAGCCGCAGCCGCTCCGAGGCCCGCTCGGCGAGCGCCGCGGCGGGGTCCAGCAGGGTGTCGTCGAGACGGCCCCGGGCGGCCTCGACCGCCTCGCCGAGGCCGTCGAGGCGGGCGGCGACGTCGTTGCGCTCGCCGCCGAACAGCGCCGAGGTCGCGCGCGCGACAGGTCCGGGGCGCTCGCTCATGAGGCGGTCTCTCCGTCCAGGAAGTCGATGTGACGTGCGTACTCGGCCCGGCGCGCGGCGTCGCGCAGCCGGGCCTGGGAGGCCTCGATCAGGGCGGGGTCGCTCACGAGGTCGAGGTAGCGCCGGCTCTCCGCCGTCGCGAGCGCCTCGACCGCGGCGACCAGCGACGTGTGGGCGCGCTCGGCGAGGCGGCGGACTGCCTGGTCGCCGAAGATCGCCTCGAGCAGCTTCTGGGCGACGACGGCGGTGCCGCCGGCGACGCCGACCTCGGCGCCGGTGAGACCCGCGGAGCCGCTGACGAACACCAGCACCATGAGCGCGACGCCGATGCCGTTGACGCCGAAGGCGAGGAACTTCGCGGTGAGGCGCTTGTCAGAGCCCTCGGCGCGGACGAGCTCGAGCACCTCAGCCTGCCAGTCGCGGACGAGGCGCTCGGCCTTGACGCGGACGTCGCGGGAGGCGCGGTCGAGACCGCGCTCGGAGGCGATCAGCGCACGGCCGGCTCCGACCGAGGACCAGGAGCGGTACACCGCCTCCGCGGCCGCCTCGAGCTGCTCCACGAGGAGGGTCTGCAGCCCCGACTCGACCGCCTCGCTGACCTCCGCGGAGCGGGTGCGCTTGCCGGTGACCTGGTCGACGAGCCGGTCGCGGATCCGGCTCACGCGCTCCTCGACGGAGCGCAGCAGCTCGCCGTTGCCGACGAACTCCTGCCAGCGGGTCAGCACCTCGCCGCGCATGACCGTGCCGTCGGCGGTGGCCCGGCGCAGCAGGTCGACCGCCTCGGCGTAGGTGCGGGTGGCGTCGTCGTGCAGCTGACGTGCGGCGGCGAGCTGCTCGTCGAGCCCGTCGGCGACGACGTGCGAGCGCAGCACGTTGTGGCGCACGGCGCCGTCGAGCGTGCCGAAGACGACGGCCGATCGACCCTCGGGGTCGGCCGCGAGGTCGCGCAGCCAGCCGCGGATCGGCTCGACGGCCTCGCGCGGCAGCAGGCCGTCCTCGCCGACCGCCGACTCCGGCACCGTGAAGAGCGGGGAGTCCGACAGCCCGCGCGACGTCATCATGCGCGCGAGGTGGCCTCGCACCTCCACGACCGCGTCGGCGTGCGTGCGGTCGAGGACGACCGCCACCGACGTGCTGCGCTCCGCGGCGCGCCCGAGGTAGTCCCACGGCACCTGGTCGGCGTAGCGCGCGGCCGAGGTGACGAACAGCCAGAGGTCGGCGGCCGCGAGCAGCTGCGTCGCCAGCTCGCGGTTGGCCGCGTCGATCGAGTCGATGTCTGGCGCGTCGAGGATCGCCAGGCCGCGCGGGACCCCCGTGGAGGGCGCCAGGCGCAGGGCGTAGACGTCGTTGGTGACCGCCTTGGTGCGGGGCAGCTCGGGCAGGATGCGGTCGGGCTGGAACCACTCCGCGTCGTCGGGGTGGTGCACCAGCACCGGCGAGCGCGTGGTCGGGCGCAGGACGCCGGACTGGGTGACCTGCTCCCCCACGAGCGAGTTGACCAGCGTCGACTTGCCGGCGCCCGTGGACCCGCCCACGACCGTCAACAGCGGAGCCTCGAGCTGCACGAGCCGCGGGATGACGTAGTCGGACAGCTGGTCGACCATCTCGGCCCGCGTGGAACGCACCTCGTCGACACCCGGGACCTCGAGCGCGAGGGGGGCCGCCGTGACGTCGGTGAGGAGCTTGCTCAGCGCTCCCAGCAGCTCGGCCGAGGCGTGTTCGCTGGGCACCGGTGCTCCTCCCGTCTCGACGTGTCGTTGCGGCTGTTCCGCGGGGTCAAGGGACACGGTAGTGGACTCTGCGTGACCACGGTGCGTCCGCGTCGCGTCACCGTCGGTGCGCGACGGGCAGGGGCGGGGGGAAGCGGAGCGCGGGTCGCAGCCCGTACATCGCGTCGAGCAGCGCGTAGGTGCGCTCGACGCCGTGCGGCTTCGTCTGGCCGCGCATGATCGCGTCGTGCAGGAAGGCCATCTCCGTGGCGAGGCGCTGGTAGCGGCGCACGATCCGCCCGGCCACGCGGCCGTGGTGACGGCGGGCGTGCCGGCGGGCCTGCTTGCGGTACCCGAAGCGCGAGAGGTAGGGGATCTCCGCCGGGTGGATCCAGCCGCGCTCGGCGACGTAGGACAGCGAGCGCTCGAGGGTCCGCACCTGGCGCGAGCGCGCGACGATCGCGACGACGGCGAGCGTGACGAACAGGACGAACAGCGCGACGTAGGTGAGCGCGAAGCCCACGCCCCCGAAGTACGACGCGGACCCGTTCCAGAGCCCGTGCAGGGCCATGCTGATCGCGAGACCGAGGGTGCCGACCAGCACCTTCAGCACCTTCGAGCGGATGCCGACGGCCAGGCCGAGCGCGATGCCGAACGCCGACAGGAAGAGCGGGTGGGCGAACGGGCTGGCGATCCCGCGGACGACGAACGTCCCGGCCGCACCCTCGGCGCCGGCGATCGGCACGTCGGGTCCGCCGGCGTAGCTGAGCGCGTAGTAGCCGATGTTCTCGACGAACGCGAAGCCCAGACCCACGAGACCGGCCACGATCAGGCCGTCCAGGAACCCGTCGATGATGCGGCGCCAGCGCAGGAACGTCAGGAGCAGGAACAACCCCTTGGCGGGCTCCTCGCTCGCCGGGGCGACGAACGTCGCCAGCTCCTTCTGCGTCAGGTCGGTCGTCTCCCCCAGCAGCACCTGGACGGCGAGCGCGATGCCGACCGCGCCGACACCGCCCCACACGAACGCGGCCACCTTGTAGCGACGCGGCTCCGGCTCGTAGCGGTCGAGCCACCAGTACACGAACCACAGCACCGGCAGCGGCACCAGCGCGTAGATGATGGCCAGGCGCGCGCCCTCGAGCGCCTCCGCACCCGCGGCGACCACGACGACCTCGACCAGGCCCAGTGCCACGCCGATGCCCGTGAGCACGATCAGCACGGTGCGTCCCCGCTGACGCGGACGCTCGACGTACCGGGGCATCCGTCGGGGGATCGTCCCGCGGCCCGCCACCTCCGGCGCGGCCTCCTGCGCGTGTGGCTGGCTCACCCCCCGGAGCCTAGGGGAACGCGTCGCCCCGCGCCCCACGGCACGCGTCACGTCCCCCCGATTCGGTGGCACTAGGGTGGGGGCGGGCCCCCGTAGCTCAGATGGATAGAGCAGAAGCCTTCTAATCTTCGGGTCGCAGGTTCGATTCCTGCCGGGGGCGCTCACACCGAGTCCTCCCCGGGTGCTCAGATCGAAGAGCAGAACCCCTTCTCATCCCCGCGTCACAGACTCGTCTCGTCACGCAGGGGCGTCGAGGGCGGCGAGCTCGTCGGGCGCGAGGTCGACGTCGGCGACGCGCAGGGCCGACTCGAGCTGCTCCACCGAGCTGACGCCGAGGATCGGACGCACCTCGGGCCGCGAGGCCAGCAGCCAGGCCAGCACGACGACCGACCGCGCCACGCCGTGCGCCTGTGCGACGTCGTCCAGCACCGCCAGACGTCGCTCCGTGCCCGGATGCCGGTAGGCCTGCGGGAACGGACGGTCGGGCCGGTCGTACGCGCCCTGCACGAGCGGCGAGTACGCCCACAGCTCGAGGTCGGGGTGCTCGCTGACGTAGTCGACGGTCTCGTCGGTGACGAAGCCGAACCGGTGGTCCTTGCCCTCCACCGCCGCGCCGGGCCGCGGGTGCACGTACGACGTCGTGAGCTGCAGGGCCGTCCACGGCTCGAGCCCGCGCGCCTCGGCGAGGGCTCGGCCCCGCTCGACCCGCCAGGTCGGGTGGTTGGAGACGCCCAGCCGTCGCACCGCGCCGGCGGCGACCAACGCGCCGAACGCCTCCACCGTCTCCTCCAGCGGCGTCCCCCGGTCCTCCCCGTGCGCCCAGTACAGGTCGATCACGTCGACGCCGAGGCGACGCAGGCTCGCCTCGCAGCCGGCTCGCACGACCTCGCCCGAGAGCCCCTCAACGGTGTGGCCGTCCGCGCGGGGCACGTCGAGCGGCTCGACACCGACCTTCGTGGCCAGCTCGACCCGGTCGCGACGCGACGGCTCCGCCGCGAGCCAGCCGCCGATGACGCGCTCGCTCGCTCCCCCGTGCCCGCTCGGGTCGACCCAGAAGGCGTAGCAGTTGGCGGTGTCGAGGGTGCGTCCGCCGGCGTCGAGGAAGCGGTCGAGCAGCGCCCGCGACGTCGCCTCGTCCGTCCGGGTGCCGAGGTACATGGTGCCGAGCACGAGCCGTGAGACGTCCATGGGACGAACCTATCCGCGGGTCGTAGAGTCCGAGCATGGCGACGACCTGGCCACGTCCGGACGCAGTGGCGCTGGTGGCCGCCGGCGGAGCGGTCGGCACGCTGGTCCGTTACGGCGTGGCCGCGTCCGTCGACCCGGTCGACGGACTGCCGGTCGGCATCCTCGGCGTCAACCTGCTCGGGGCGTTCCTGCTCGGCGTCCTGACCGCCACCGTCGCCTCGTCGCGCACCCGCCTGCTGCTCGGCACCGGCCTGATGGGCGGCTTCACGACCTACAGCGCCTTCGCTCTGGACACCCAGGGCCTGCTCGCCGACGGGCGACCCGCCGACGCCCTCGTCTACCTCCTGGCGACCGTCGCGGGCGGCTTCGCGGCGTCGGTGGGCGGGCTCGCCGTCGGCCGCGCCCTGCGGGTCCGGGGTGCACGGTGACAGGCGCGCTGCTCGCCGGTGCGGTGGCGGTCGCCGGCGGCGCGGGCTCGGTGCTGCGGCTGCTCGTCGACACCTGGGTCGGCCAGCGCTCGTCCGGGCGGTTCCCGTGGGGCATCGTCGCGGTGAACGTCACCGGGTCGTTCCTCATCGGGCTGGCCGTCGGGCTGCTCGACGACGGCGCCGCCCGGACGGTCGTGGCCACGGGGTTCCTCGGCGGCTACACGACGTTCAGCACCGCGAGCCTCGACTCCGCCCGCCTGGCGCTCCGCGGCCGGGGCGGCCGGGCCGTCGCCCACGCGGTGGGCACCGCCGTCGTGTGCGTCGCGGCGGCGTGGCTGGGCCTGCTGCTGACGTGACACGGCCCCCGCACCGAGGGTGCGAGGGCCGTGCGCGGGAGAAGCCGGGTCAGGCCTTGGCCTCCTCGACCGCCTTCTGGATCGTGGCGGGGCTGAAGTCGTCGAGCTTCTTGCCGTCGACGAACACCGTCGGCGTGCCGCTGATCTCGCGGTCGCTGTCCTGCGCGACCTCCTTGGCCTTGACGACCCACGGGACGAACTTCTCGGACTTCACGCACGAGTCGATGCCCGCGCCGGTGATGCCGAGGCTCTTGAGGTCCTCCACGAGCTTGGCGTTCTCGGGTCCGGCCGTGCCCTCCTGCGGCTGGTTGGCGTACAGGAAGTCGTGGACCTTGACGTAGTCGTCGACGCCGCCCGCGTCGAGGGCGCAGAGCGCGGCGTTGGTGGCGCGCTTGGAGTAGTCGTTGGTGCTGCCGCCGTTCTCGTCGAGGAAGGAGAACGGCTTGTAGGTGAGCGCGATCTCGCCGGAGGCCACCTGCTGCTTCAGCATCGGGCCGGCGACCTGCTCGAACTGCTGGCACACGGGGCACTGGAAGTCCTCGTACACCTCGACGCTGACCGGCTTGGCGTCGCCGGAGGCGGCGCCACCGTCGGAGGCGCCGCCGTCGGCGGACTCGGCGGCCGCCTGGTCGTAGACGATGCCGTAGTCCTTCGTGTTCTTCGGCGCGACGAGGTCGGTGCTCTTGGCGTTCTTGTCGGCCGTCGACTTCACGGCGTAGCCGCCGACGCCGACGAGGGCGATGACGACGGCCACGATCGCGATCGTGATGACGTTGCGCTGGCGCTTGTCGGCCTTCTCGCGCTCCTTGCGCATCTGCTCGGCTCGCTGCTTGCGGTCGTTGCTCACGTGGTCTGGCTCCTGTGCGGCGTCTGGGACAGGACGGGACGCGTGCGCCCGTCGTTCGAGGGGCACAACGAAGACCGCGCCCCGTCGGTTCCCTGGAAGGCTACCCGGGCTGGGCGGCTGGGGCTGTCACGGTGGCCTAGGGTCGGTCGCGTGAACGACAGACTGGTGTGGATCGACTGCGAGATGACCGGGCTCTCCCTCGAGACCGACGCGTTGGTGGAGGTGGCGGCGCTCGTCACCGACTACGAGCTCAACGTGCTGGGGCAGGGCGTCGACCTCGTCATCAAGCCCCCGGCGCAGGCGCTGGAGCAGATGAACGACGTGGTGACGCGCATGCACACCGCCTCCGGGCTGATCACCGAGCTCGAGGCCGGCACGACGCTGCGCGACGCCGAGGAGCAGGTGCTCGCCTACGTCCGCGAGCACGTGAAGGAGCCGCGCAAGGCGCCGCTCGCGGGCAACACGGTCGGCACCGACCGGACGTTCCTCGCCCGCGACATGGTCGAGCTGGAGGGCTTCCTGCACTACCGCGTCATCGACGTGTCGTCGATCAAGGAGCTCGCCCGCCAGTGGTTCCCGCGCGCCTACTTCGCGGCTCCCGCGAAGGCCGGGCACCACCGTGCGCTGGCCGACATCGCCGAGAGCATCGACGAGCTGCGCTACTACCGCCGCGCCGTGTTCGTCGGCGATCCTGGGCCGGAGACGGAGGCGGCCCGTGCGATCGCCGCCGAGGTCGCGGCCAGCTCGACCCTCGGCCGTCTGGAGGGCTCCGAGGAGTCGTGACGGGGCACCGGCGGGGCCGCGCGCGACGTGGGCTATGATCGTCCGCGTCGTGACGGCCTGCCGCCACGCATGGTGGGCGTAGCTCAGTTGGTAGAGCACCGGCTTGTGGTGCCGGTGGCCGCGGGTTCAAGTCCCGTCGTCCACCCCATGTGACCGAGGCGCGAGCCGCCCGAGGTGTCCACCTCGGCGCGGGTCGCGCCTCGTCCGTTCCCGGGCGGTCTGCCGCCGCCCTCACGGGCTCCGCGGATGCTGCGCCGACACCCGCGCGCCGTCCCCGACGGACCCGCCGGACGACGGGGTGTGTCGTCCTCGTCCGGACGTGTAGGGTGGGCGTTAGTTGTAGGCGTTTGTTGTGCCAGAAAGATCGAGCGCCCGGGTCCCCCCGGTCGCTCCAGCTTCTCCCGGTTGATGCGCGTCGCGACACCCGTCGCATGCGACACGCGCATGCGCACCACCGAAGGAGAAACATATGGCTACCGGAACTGTGAAGTGGTTCAACGCTGACAAGGGCTTCGGCTTCATCGCCCCCGACCAGGGTGGCGAGGACGTCTTCGCCCACTTCAGCGCCATCCAGGCGAGCGGCTACCGCTCGCTCGAGGAGAACCAGAAGGTCGAGTTCGACGTCGAGCAGGGCCAGAAGGGCCTGCAGGCGGCCAACATCCGCCCGCTCTGATCTCAGCTCGTCACCCTGACGAGTCACACGACGCCCCCACCGCGTGCGGTGGGGGCGTCGTCGCGTTCAGGGGCGGTTCTCGCTCGACCTGGGGCTGCGTTGGCGCGGCTTCTCAGTCGAGTGGGGCGGCGTCGGCGCGGCTTCGACTCGTCCTGCGCTCCGCAAGGGCCTCGACCGGGCGGCTGGAAGGGCGGCGGCTCGGGTTCTCGGGCTGCAGCTCGCGTAGGACGCAGGAATCTGCCTTCGCGCGCCTGAGGTCGAACACTTCTGCGTTGGTGACGGGATCCCGTGGCTAACGCAGAAGCCTCGGAGTCTCACGCACGAACGCCGATCCTTGCGCCCCCAGCAGGAGCCGCAGCCCGAGATCCCAGACCAGCGCGGCCGCCAGCCGCCCGGTCGAGGCCCTTTCGGAGACCACACCCGACGAAAGCCGAGGCAGCGCACCAGCAAGAAGAGACCCCCGGCAGCAGCGCACCAAGAAGACGAGACCCCCGCAGGCAGCGCACCAGCAGGTCGACGAGGAGCTGAGCCCGCAGCCCCCTACGACCCGTCCTGCTCGACCTCGACGTCGCCGGCCTGCGTCCTGACGCGCACGACGCGGGCGTCCTGCGCGTCGGTGGCGGGGATGGCGTCGTCGACCTCGCCGGACTCGCTGCGTGCGTCGACGGCGTAGGGCGTGCGTGTCTGCGGGAGGCCGAGGTCGACGTCGCCGCTGCCGGTGGCGACCTTGACGGCGAACGGCGGGCGGGCGAAGGTCGCCTCGACGTCGCCCGAGTTGCTGCGGACGGTGAGGTCCTGGGTGCGCAGCCGCTCGACCTCCACGTCGCCCGACCCGGTCCGCACGGCCACCGCCCCGTCGAGTCCCGAGACGTCGACGTCGCCGGACCCGGTCAGGAGGTCGACGGCCGTGCCCTCGGGCACCGTGATCGTCACGTCGACGCCGCAGCCCGGGCTCAGGAGGGGGCGGCACGCGGCCTCGAGCCGGGTCGCCCCGCCCACCCGCTCGACCTCGAAGTGCGTGTCGAACAGTCCGCTCGTCACGCGCGCCACGTACCGAGGCACCGTGACGTCGCCCTGCACGACCCGCACGTCGGTCGGCCCGGCCTGCAGCCGCAGGAGTCCGGAGCCCTCCAGGTCGAGCTCGCCGGTCTCGGTGCGGGTGTCGCCCCACAGGTGCGACGCGAGGGCGAACCCGCCGAGCACGAGGACGGCGAGGACGGCCGTGATGAGCACGGGGCGCAGCGTCCGCACGAGCGGCGAGGGTCCCGGGTCGTCCTCCAGGTCACCCACGTCGTCGAGGGCGCCCGGCGGCGGGTCGTGCATCACGGCGTGTCGGCGGTGGCGACCGGCACGACGTCAGGAGCCCCCATGCGGGCGGCGTCGGCCGTCTCGTCGTCGGGCATGGTCTGCGACTCGCGCTCGGCGGCGACCCGCTTGAGGTAGTGCTCGACCTCGACGTCGCGCTGCTCGCTCGTCCACCCGAGCGCGTCGCCCATGAGGTCGGCGACCTCGCGGGCCACCTCGGTGCCGCGGTCGAACGTCTCGATGGAGATGCGGGTGCGACGGGCGATGACGTCGTCGAGGTGACGCGCGCCCTCGTGGGTCGTGCCGTAGACGACCTCGGCGCGCAGGTAGTCGTCGGCGCCGCCGAGGGGCTCGCCGAGCGTCGGGTCGGTGGTGACGAGGTCGAGCACCTCGACGACGAGGGACCCGTAGCGTCGCAGCAGGTGCTCGATGCGCGCGACGGAGAGTCCGCTGTCGGCGGCCAAACGGTGCCGCTGGTTCCAGAGCGCCTCGAAGCCGTCGGCGCCGAGCAACGGCACGTCCTCGGTGCACGACGCCGGGACGACGCGGTCGAGCTGGCGGGTCATGCTGTGCACGGCAGCGTCGACGGCGTCCTTGGCCATCACCCGGTACGTCGTGTACTTGCCGCCCGCGATCACCACGAGGCCCTTGACGCTGGTGGAGACGGCGTGCTCGCGCGAGAGCTTGCTGGTGGCCTCGTCCTCGCCCGCCAGCAGCGGCCGCAGGCCCGCGTAGACGCCCTCGACGTCGGCGTGAGTCAGCGGCTCGACCAGCACGCGGTTGACGTGCTCGAGGAGGTAGTCGATGTCGTTGCGGCTGGCCGCCGGATGGTCCTTCGAGAGGTCCCAGTCGGTGTCGGTGGTGCCGATGATCCAGTGCCGGCCCCACGGGATGACGAAGAGCACGGACTTCTCGGTGCGCAGGATGAGCCCGCCCTCGCCGCGGATGCGGTCGCGCGGCACGACGAGGTGGATGCCCTTGGACGCGCGCACGTGGAACTGGCCGCGCTCGGCGGCCATCCCCTGCGTCTCGTCGGTCCAGACGCCGGTCGCGTTGAGCACCACCGACGCGCGGACGTCGAGCTCGCGCCCGGACTCGAGGTCCTTGAGGCGGGCGCCGACCACGCGACCGCCCTCGCGGAGCAGGTCGACGACGCGGGTCCGGCTGGCGACGTGCGCGCCGTAGGCGGCGGACGTGCGGGCGAGGAACATCGTGTGGCGGGCGTCGTCGACCTGGGCGTCGTAGTAGCGGAGCGCGCCGACGAGCGCGTCCTTGCGCAGGCCGGGGAAGATCTTGCGCGCCCCGCGGCGGGTGTGGTGGCGGTGCAGCGGCACGCCCTTGCCGTAGCCGGACGCCTTGCTCATCGCGTCGTAGAGCGCGACGCCGGACCCGGCGTAGAAGCGCTCCCAGCCGCGGTGCTGCAGCGGGTACAGGAAGGCCACCTCCTGCACGAGGTGCGGCGCGAGCTTCTGCAGGTTCAGCCCGCGTTCCTTCAGGGCCTCGGCGACGAGCCGGAAGTCGAGCATCTCCAGGTAGCGCAGGCCGCCGTGCATGAGCTTGCTGGACCGGCTCGACGTGCCCGACGCGAAGTCGCGCGCCTCGACCAGACCGACCGAGAGACCGCGGGTGGCGGCGTCGAGGGCGGCGCCGGCGCCGACGACTCCTCCCCCGATGACCAGGACGTCGAGCGGGGCGGCCTCCATCGCGTCGAGGGCGGCCTGACGGGCGTGGGGCGAGAGAGGGACGGGGCGCATGCCTCCAGTGAAACAGAGACCCCTCCACGACGCGTCCTGGGAGGCGCCGCGCCAGGGCGCTCGGCCTAACCCGGTGCCGCCTCCCTCGTTGTGCAGCCGTGGACGCGATACGACGGCACCCCTTCGTGGTGGTGGGGTTCCTGGCAGGGCTGGCCCTGCTGGCGGCCCTGCTGGTGCCGATGGGCGGGTCCGGCGCGGGCGGTCGCGACGCCGCAGCCGCCGACGACCAGGGCGTCGAGCGCCCCGGGCTGAGCCGTCCCACGCCGTCGCCGTCGATGTCGGCGGCCGCGTCCGACCCCGACGCGGAGCCGAAGGGGCTCGCTCCCCGCTCGGTGACCGGGTTGCAGGAGCCGGCCGGACTTCCCGGCAGCGGCGGCACCTTCAGCGTCCGCGCCCGGCGCATCACCCTGAGTGCGACGTCGAGCGAGCCGATCGGCGTCGTCGGCTACCTCGTGCCGACCAGCCGTGACCGACCGAGCGGCACGGCCACCGGCGTCGGGACGTCGTGGTCGATGAGCACGCTCGTGTACGGCCGACCCGACTACGCGCAGATGTTCATGCAGGCCGGTCCGAGCGGCGCGACGATCACGTGCACGATCACGGTCGACGGCAGGGTCACGGAGCAGCGCTCCTCGGCCGGGCCGTACGGGCAGCTGTTCTGCCAGGGCTGACCCCGACGCTGCGCGGGCGAGGCGTCCGTTCTGCCAGAGTGGCGCCATGACGAGCAGGTGGTTCACGCAGCCCGAGGGGTCGGGCTGGTACGCGCCGGCGTCCGGCGAGGTCACGGAGTCGCGGGAGGAGACGGCCGACGTCGTGGTGCTCGGTGGAGGCCACAACGCGCTCGTCGCCGCCACCTACCTGGCCCGGGCGGGCCTCGACGTCGTGCTGCTGGAGCGGCTCGACCACGTGGGCGGCGCAGCGGTCAGCGCCCGGACCTTCCCCGAGCACGACGCGCGGCTCTCGCGCTACTCCTACCTCGTCAGCCTCATGCCCGAGGCGCTCGTGAAGGAGCTCGGGCTCGACCTGGAGCTGCGCTCGCGCGGCACCGCCTCGTACACGCCCTACGAGCGTGACGGGGAGCCGCGCGGGCTGCTCGTCGAGACCGACGAGGGCGACGCCACGCGGGCGTCCTTCCGCGCCCTCACCGGCGACGACGACGCGTTCGAGGCCTGGCAGGCGTTCTACGGCGAGGTCGGCGGACTGGCCGCTGCCGTCGCGCCCACGCTGCTGCGGCCGCTCCCCCGGGTCGGCGACCTCGGGCCCGCCACCGGCCAGCCCGTCTGGACCGACGTCGTCGAGCGACCGCTGGGCGAGGCGCTGGAGCGTCGCTTCGCCGACGACGTCGTGCGCGGCGTGGTCGGCACGGACGGGCTCATCGGCACCTTCGCGTCGCTGCACGACCCGTCCCTGGTGCAGAACCGCTGCTTCCTCTACCACCTCGTGGGCAACGGGACGGGCGAGTGGCGGGTGCCGGTCGGCGGGATGGGTGCGGTGACCGGCGAGCTGGAGCGCGTCGCCCGTGAGGCAGGGGTGCGGATCCTGACCGGTGCCACGGTGACGCGCGTCAAGCAGCTCGAGGAGCACGAGGCGTGCGACTGCGGAGACCCCGGCGAGCAGGCCGGCGTCGTCGTCGACGCCGTCGACGACGACGGGCCCCTGCACGTCAGCGCCGCATACGCGCTCAGCGGTATCGCGCCGCACGCCCTCGACGCCCTGCTGTGGCCCGGCGACCAGGCCGGCGTGCCCCAGCCGTCCGGCTCCCAGCTCAAGATCAACCTGCTCGTCTCGCGCCTGCCCCGGCTCCGCTCCGGCGACGACCCGGCGGTCGCGTTCGCCGGCACGTTCCACGTCGACGAGGCCATGAGCCAGGTCGAGGCTCTCCATGCCGCGGCCGAGCGCGGGGAGCAGCCGTTCGCGTCGGGCGAGCTGTACTGCCACACCCTCACCGACCGGTCGATCCTCGGACCCGAGCTGGCGGCGACCGACGCCCAGACCCTCACCTGGTTCGGCCTGCACACGCCCTACGAGAACCTGCTCGACGCTGGAGCCGCCGAGCGCGAGTACCGGCGGTTCCTCACCGCCATCGACGCGTACCTCGCCGAACCCCTCGAGCCGCTCGTGCTCGGCGTGGAGGTCAAGACGCCCGCCGACGTCGAGCAGGCCCTCGCCATGCCCGGCGGACACATCTTCCACGGCGACCTCGCCTGGCCATGGCTCGAGGACGACGAGCCCGCCGACACCCCCGCCCAGCGGTGGGGCGTCGCGACCGCCCACGACCGGATCCTGCTGTGCGGCAGCGGCGCCCGACGTGGCGGCGCCGTGAGCGGCATCGCGGGCCACAACGCCGCCCACGCCCTGCTCGAGCTGCTCGGCCGCTGACCCCGATTTCGGCTCCCGGACCCCTGCTGGTAATGTTCTCTGAGCGCGAGCACCCCTAGCTCAATTGGCAGAGCAGCTGACTCTTAATCAGCGGGTTCACGGTTCGAGTCCGTGGGGGTGTACCAGACAGAAGGCCTCGACCACCACGGTCGGGGCCTTCTTCACGTCCAGCAGGACCGAACGCCACCCAGCCCCCAGAGCCCCAAGACCCCCTCGACACACCAGCCGACTCCTCATCAGCGGGTTCACGGTTCGAGTTCGTGGGGGTGTGCCAGACAGAAGGCCTCGACCACGACGGTCAGGGCCTTCTTCACGTCATGCGGGACCGGCCGCGGGCCAGGGGAACCGTCGCGGCGCGCGGCACGTTGTCGACGCAGGAGGTCCCACCATGAAGTGCCCCACCGACGGTTCCACCCTGACCATGAGCGAGCGCGCCGGCGTCGAGATCGACTACTGCCCCGAGTGCCGGGGCGTCTGGCTCGACCGTGGCGAGCTCGACAAGATCCTCGACCGCGCCACGGCCGACGCCCCCGCAGCCCCCGCGCCGCGCGACGAGCGTCGTCCTGAGCGCGACCGGGACGACCGGTACCGCCCTGACGACCGCTACCGCTCCGACGACCGGTACCGCGACGACCGCTACCGCAAGCCGAAGAAGAAGGAGCACTGGCTCATGGAGATCCTCGGCTGAACCGTCCACGGAGCGGACACGCCGGAACACCGAACGGACCGTCACGGTTGACGACCCCATGAAGATCCTGCTCACCGGGGGAACCGGGTTCGTGGGTGCAGCCGTGCTGCGCCGCCTCGTCGACGACGGCCACGCCGTCACCGCCGTCGTCCGGAGCGAGAGCTCCGGGCAGACCGTCGCCGCTGCGGGCGCCACGCCGCTGCAGGGCGACCTGTTCGACAACGCCTGGCTGGCGGCGCAGCTGCGCGAGCACGACGCCGGCGTGCACACCGCCGCCCCCGGCGACGAGACGTCCGCGACCATGGACGACGCCGTCGTCGACGCCGCGGTCGAGGCCTTCGGCGGCACCGACAAGCCGTTCGTGCACACCGGAGGGGTCTGGACCTACGGCTCCGGCGCCGACCTCGACGAGGAGACGCCGTACGACGCGCCCGCCATCACCGCCTGGCGCCAGGCACGCGAGGACCGGCTCCTCGACTCCCCGGTCCGCGCCACCGTCGTGCAGCCCGGCATCGTGCACGCACCGGGCCAGGGCATCGCCCAGCAGCTCGTGGCCGCACCCCGCACCGGCGAGGGCGCACTCGAGCTGATCGGCTCGGGCGAGCAGCACTGGACCACGATCCACGTCGACGACCTGGCCGACCTCTACGCGCTGGTCGTCGCGAGCGGCTCCGGCCACGGGCGCCTGCTCGGCGTCAGCGGCCACTCCCCCAGCGTCCGCGACCTCGGGCTCGCGCTGGCCGACGCCGTCGCGGGCACCTCGGTCGAGACCGTGCACGAGAGGCTCGGCGAGGCCTTCGGCGACGCGCTGCTCCTCGACCAGCAGGCCAGCGGCGCCAAGGCGCGCTCGTTGGGCTGGCAGCCCACGCGGCCGACGCTCGTCGAGGAGCTGCGGGCCGCCCGCGCCTGAGCGCCGTGGCAGCCATGTGGGTCGGCTGGCTCGAGGCCGAGCTGCTCCTCGGAGACGTGCACACGCTCAAGCAGAAGCGCGCGGTCGTGCGACCCGTCGTGGCCGAGCTGCGACGCGCGCTCGACGTGTCGGTGGCCGAGGTCGGCCATACCGACCTCTACCGACGCACCGTCGTGGGCGTGGCCCTGACGTCGGGCGACCACGCCCACGCCGACGCGCTGCTCGACCGAGCCGAGCGGCTCCTCGCCTCGCGGCCCGACGTCGACCTGCTGTCGGTGCGTCGTCGGCTCGTGCGCAGCGACGACCTCGACTGAGCCGTCACCCGACGACGACACGCGCCGTGAGGGCCACCGCCCCGACCACGGTCGTCACGCCGGCCGCCAGCCACGCGCCGCCGAACCGCTCCAGACTCTCCTGCAGCGTGTGCGGAGGTCGCGGCTCGTCGGCGGGTGCGGCGGGGACGGGACGGTGGTCGGGTGCGGCGGTCATGCTCAGAGCCTGCGCCCGGGACGCGTCAAGGATCCAGCGGGCGTCACGTCAGGATCGCGTCAGGACAGGTCCGACAGCAGCCGGTAACCGAGCCCGGGATCGGTGATCAGCATGCGCGGGTGCGCGGGGTCGTCCTCGAGCTTGCGACGCAGCTGCGCGAGGTAGACCCGCAGGTAGTGCGTCTCCCGCTCGTAGGTCGGCCCCCACACCTCGGTCAGGAGGGTGGTCTGGCGCACCAGGCGTCCCTGCGCCCGCGCCAGGACCTCCACGATCTTCCACTCCGTCGGGGTCAGGTGCACCGGCTCGCCGGCCCGGGTGGCCCGCCGGTCCTCGACGTCGAGCACCAGGTCGCCCACCGTCACGACGGGCGCCCGCGAGGGCGCGGCCCGACGTAGCGCCGCCCGGACGCGCGCCAGGAGCTCCTCCATGCCGAACGGCTTCGTCACGTAGTCGTCGGCCCCGAGGTCGAGCGCCTCCACCTTGTCGTCGGACTCGTGCCGCGCAGACAGCACGACCACGGGCACCTGCGACGTCTCGCGGATCCGCCGCAGCACCTCCGTGCCGTCGAGGTCGGGCAGGCCCAGGTCGAGCAGGACGACGTCGGGCACCCGCTCGGTGAGCGACTGCAGCGCGGACCGGCCGTCCGCCACCGTCTCGACCTCGTAGCCCCGCGCGCGCATCGCGATGCCCAGGGTCCGCAGGATCGCCGCGTCGTCGTCGACCGCCAGCACCACCGTCATGCGTCGTCGCCTCCCGTCGTCAGCGTCATGGAGCCCTCCCGGGGCAGCTCGACCACGAGCGTGAGCCCGCCGCCGGGGGTGTCCTCGGCGGTCAGACGTCCGCCCATCGCCTCCGTGAGACCGCGGGCGACGGCGAGGCCGAGCCCGACCCCGGCCCCGCGCGGGACGTCGCCGAGACGCTGGAACGGCTCGAACATCTGCGCTCGGCGGTGCTCCGGCACACCGGGTCCTCCGTCGACCACGCGCACCACGACGTGCTCGCGCGTGGCGGTCGCGTCGACCCGCACCGTCGAGCCCGCCGCGTGCTTGTGGGCGTTCTCGACGACGTTCGCGAGCACCCGCTCGAGCAGCGCGGTGTCGGCGCGCGCCTCCGGGAGGTCGTCGGGCACCTCGAGCACCGTCGGCGTCCCTGCGGCGGCCCGCTGGGCCACCGACAGCACGTCGACGGGCTCCGCACGAGCCACGACCGCCCCGGTCTGCAGCCGGCTCATGTCGAGCAGGTCGACCACGAGCGCGTCGAGCCGGTCGGCGCCGTCCTCGATGGTCTCGAGCAGGTCGGCTCGGTCCTGGTCGGACCAGTCGACGCCGGGGTCGCGCAGGCTGCTCACCGCCGCCTTCACCGCCGCCAGCGGCGTCCGCAGGTCGTGGGACACGGCGGCGAGGAGCGCCGTGCGCGTCCGGGCGGTCTCCGCCAGCACCCGTCGCTCGGCCTTGAGCGCCACGGCCGCGCGGCGCTCCAGCAGCACCGTCGCGTGGGCGACGACGGCCGCCAGCAACGGCTCCTCCACGGCCTCGGCCGCCGACCCCCACAGCACGAGTACGTGCTCGTCGCCCACCGGCACCGTCCGCTCCGGACCCGACGTCACGCCGTGCTCCCCCAGCACGCGGCCGTCCGTCGTGCACAGCTGGGCGCCGTCGACGCCGAACAGGTCGACGGTCGTGCGCAGCAGACGCCGCAGGTCGTTCCCCGCGTGCACAAGCTGGTGCGCCAGCACGCTCAGGCTGTCGGCCTCCGCCCGGGCCCTGCCGGCCAGCCCGGCGAGCCGGGCCGCGCGATCGACGACGAGAGCGACCGACATGCCGACCGCCACGAAGAGGACGACCGCCACCGCGTTCTCGCCCGTGGCGATGCGCAGCGTCTGCACGGGAGGCGTGAAGAAGTAGTTCAGGACGCCGCCGCTGACGAACGCGGCCACGACGGCCGGGCGCAGACCACCCACCAGGGCGGTGCCGATGACGAGCACCATGAACAGCATGGCCTCGGTGGGCAGACCGTGGAGGTCGCGGGTGGCGAGCAGCAGACCGGCCAGCACGAACGGCCCGAGCAGCGCCACGGCGAAGCCCGCCCACGTCCGACGTCGTCCGAGCGCCGACTCCTCGCGCACCCTGGCCTGGCGCCGTCGGGCCTCGTCGTGCGTGACGATGTGCACGTCGATGTCGCCGGACTCGGACACGATCGTCTCGCCGATGCCGGGGCGCAGCAGCGTCGACAGCCGCCCGCGCCGGCTGGCCCCGATGAGCACCTGGGTCGCGTTGCGGGCGCGCGCGAAGTCGAGGATCGCGGCCGCGGCGTCGTCGCCGACCACCGTGTGGAAGCTGCCACCCAGCTCCTGCGCCGTCGTGCGCAGCTCCTCGAGCCGGTCCGGGCCGGTCTGGCGCAGGCCGTCGCCGCGCGACACGTACAGCGCCGTCCAGGGCGCCCCGCCGTCGCCCGACGGACCCGAACCGCGCGAGGCGATCCGCGCGGCGCGCCGCATCAGCGGCTCCGACTCCGGGCCACCCGTGACGCCCACGACGATCCGCTCGCGCGTCGCCCACGTGGCCTCGATCTCGTGACGCGCCCGGTAGCGCTCGAGGCCCTCGTCGACCCGCTCGGCGAGCCAGAGCAGGGCCAGCTCCCGCAGCGCGGCGAGGTTGCCCTCGCGGAAGAACTGCGACAGCGCCGCGTCGACGCGCTCGGCCGGGTAGACGTTCCCGTGGGCCAGGCGGCGGCGCAGCGCCGACGGGCTCATGTCGACCAGCTCGATGGCCTCCGCCGACCGCACGAACGCATCGGGCACGGTCTCGCGCTGGCGGACGCCGGTGATCGCCTCGGTGACGTCGTTCAGCGACTCCAGGTGCTGCACGTTCACGGTGGTGACGACGTCGATGCCGGCCGCGAGCAGCTGGTCGACGTCCTGCCAGCGCTTCACGTGCCCCGATCCTGGCGCGTTGGTGTGCGCCAGCTCGTCGACGAGGCACACCTGGGGCGCTCGGGCCAGCACCGCGTCGACGTCGAGCTCGGTCAGGGTCGTCGCGCCGTGCTGGACGGTGCGCCGGGGCACCACCTCGAGCCCGCCGATCCGCTCCTGCGTCAGCGCCCTGCCGTGCGTCTCGACGACCCCCACCACGACGTCGGTGCCGCGCGCTGCTCTGCGGCAGCCCTCGTCGAGCATCCTGTACGTCTTGCCGACGCCGGGCGCGGCGCCGAGGTAGACCCGCAGGCACCCGCGCCCGTGCTCGGGCGCGGCGTCGCCCCGCGTCTGGACCGTGTGCACGACGTCAGTCTGCACCCGACAGGCTCGCGTTCAGCTCGAGGACGTCCACCGTGGGCTCCCCGAGGAACCCGAGCTGGCGTCCGGAGGTGGCCTCGGCCACGAGACGACGCACGGTCCCCTCGTCGAGTCCGCGCTCCCGGGCGACCCGCGGCACCTGCAGCGCCGCGTAGGCGGGGCTGATGTCGGGGTCGAGCCCGGACCCCGACGCGGTCAGGGCGTCGGCGGGCACGGCCGACGGCGACACCCCGTCCTCGCGCGCCACCGCGGCCCGCCGCTCACGGATCGCCGCGAGAAGATCGGGGTTCGAGGGCCCGAGGTTCGACGGTGCCGACGCGAGGCCGTCGTAGTCGTTGGCCGACGGGCGCGGGTGGAACCACTGCGCGCCCTCGAAGGTCTGGCCGAGGAGGCGGGAGCCGACGGCGACGCCGTCGACGCGCAGCAGGCTGCCGTCGGCCCGGTCGGGCACGGCCCGGCCCACGGCCCACACGGCGGCCGGGTAGAGGACGCCGAGCAGCACGGTGAGCACGAGCAGCACGCGGACGGCGGCGAGGGACTGACGCAGGAGGTCGCGGATCACGACGGTCACCTGATTCCTGGGATCTGGGAGACGAGCAGGTCGATGAGCTTGATGCCGACGAACGGGACGACGACGCCACCCGCGCCGAAGACGAGCAGGTTGCGCCGCAGGACGCTCGCGGCGTCGGCGGCCCGGCTGCGCACGCCCTTGAGGGCCACCGGGATGAGTCCCACGATGACGAGGGCGTTGAAGATGACGGCCGACAGGATCGCCGACTCCGGCGTGGCCAGCCGCATCACGTTGAGCGTGTCCAGCGACGGGTACGCGGTCACGAACATGGCCGGGACGATCGCGAAATACTTGGCGAGGTCGTTGGCGATGGAGAACGTGGTGAGCGCGCCGCGCGTGATGAGCAGCTGCTTGCCGATGCGCACCACGTCGATGAGCTTCGTCGGGTCGGAGTCGAGGTCGACCATGTTGCCGGCCTCCTTCGCCGCCGACGTGCCCGACGCCATCGCGACGCCGACGTCGGCAGCCGCGAGCGCGGGCGCGTCGTTGGTGCCGTCGCCGGTCATGGCCACGAGGCGGCCACCGGACTGCTCCTCGCGGATGAGTCGCATCTTGTCCTCGGGCGTCGCCTCCGCGAGCACGTCGTCGACACCGGCCTCCGCGGCGATCGCCCGCGCGGTCAGCGCGTTGTCGCCGGTGACCATGACGGTGCGGATCCCCATGCGTCGCAGCTCGGCGAACCGCTCGACCATGCCCTCCTTGACGACGTCCTTGAGGTGGACGACCCCGAGCACCCGGGTGAATCCGGCTCGACGCTCGGCGACGAGCAGGGGCGTGCCGCCGGACATCGAGATCTCGTAGCCGGCCGCCCCGACCTCCGCGGGGAGCCCGGCGCCGGTCCACGCCTCGACGGCGCTCCCGGCTCCCTTGCGCAGCTCGCGGCCGTCGGGCAGGTCGACGCCCGACATGCGTGTCTGGGCGGTGAACTCGACCGGCTCGGCGCCGGCCGGCAGCGGGGCGCCCGTGCCGGTGGCACCGGTGTCGGCGACGGCGAGGTCGACGATGGAGCGACCCTCGGGCGTCAGGTCGGCCAGCGACGCGATGCGGGCGGCCTCCGTCAGCTCGGCCAGGGTGACGCCCTCCGCGGGCACGAAGCGCGACGCCCGGCGGTTGCCGTAGGTGATCGTGCCGGTCTTGTCGAGCAGCAGCGTGCTGACGTCGCCGGCCGCCTCGACCGCACGACCCGACATCGCGAGCACGTTCACCCGCACCAGACGGTCCATGCCGGCGATGCCGATGGCCGACAGCAGCGCCCCGATCGTGGTGGGGATCAGGCACACGAGCAGCGCGACCAGCACCACCGTGGGCTGCGGCGCGCCCGCGTAGTCGGCCATCGGGGAGATGGTGACGACGGCGAGCAGGAAGATGATCGTCAGGCTCACGAGCAGGATCGACAAAGCGATCTCGTTAGGGGTCTTGCGCCGCTCGGCGCCCTCGACCAGGGAGATCATCCGGTCGAGGAAGGTCTCGCCGGGCGCGGCGGTGATCCGCACGACGATCTCGTCGGAGAGGACGCGCGTGCCGCCCGTGACGGCCGACCGGTCCCCGCCGGCCTCGCGCACGACCGGCGCGGACTCCCCGGTGATGGCCGACTCGTCCACTGTCGCGACGCCCTCCACGACGTCGCCGTCGCCGGGGATCACCTCGCCGGCGCTGACCCGCACGAGGTCGCCCACCGTCAGCTCGGTGCCCGCCACGACCGACTCGCTGCCGTCGGAGGCGACGCGCCGGGCGGTGACGTCGGTGCGCGCCGCGCGCAGCGAGTCGGCCTGTGCCTTGCCGCGGCCCTCGGCGACGGCCTCGGCGAGGTTGCCGAACACGACCGTGAGCCAGAGCCAGACCGCGATGGCGACCGCGAAGACGCTCGGGTCGACGACCGCCGACACCGTCGTGACGAGGGAGCCGATCCACACGACGAACATGACCGGGCTGCGCCACAGGTGGCGGGGGTCGAGCTTGCGCAGCGCCGCGGGGAGCTGCTGGACGAGCTGCCGCGACAACGGCGTGGCAGCGGAGGTGCGGGTCATCGCGAGGCTCCTGTCAGGGCCTCGGCCACGGGGCCGAGGGCGAGGGTCGGGAAGAAGGTGAGGGCCGAGACGAGCAGCACGACGCCGACCACGAGTCCGCCGAACAGCAGGGTCGCGGTGGGCAGGGTGCCTGCCGTCGTCGGCACCCGACGCTGGCGGGCCAGCGAGCCGGCGAGCAGGACGACGAGCACGATCGGCACGAACCGGCCGAGCAGCATGGCCGCGGCAAGCGTCAGCTGGAAGAACGTCGACGTCACCGTGATGCCGCCGAAGGCGCTGCCGTTGTTGTTCGCGGCCGACGTGAACGCGTAGACGACCTCGGAGAAGCCGTGGCCTCCCGGGTTGCCCATGGCGTCGGCCGTCGACGGCAGCGCGATGGCGGTGCCGATGCCGACGAGCACGAGGGCGGGGACGACGAGCGTGTAGAGCGCGACGTAGGTCATCTCCCGCGAACCGATCTTCTTGCCGAGCAGCTCGGGGGTCCGCCCGACCATGAGTCCGGCGACGAAGACGGCGAGGATCGCGGCGACGAGGATGCCGTAGAGGCCCGAACCGACGCCACCGGGCGAGACCTCGCCGAGCATCATGTGCGCCATCACTGTCCCGCCCCCGAGCGGCGACATGGAGTCGTGGGACGCGTTGACCGCTCCCGTCGAGGTGCCGGTGGTCGACACGGCGAACAACGCCGACGCCCACTCCCCGAAGCGGGTCTCCTTGCCCTCCATCGCCGCGCCGGCAGCCTGCGCGGCCTGGCCCTGCCCGCCGACCTCGGCCCACGTCGTCACGGCGAGGGCTCCGGCCCACAGCACGCCCATCGCGCCGAGCAGCACCAGGCCCTGGCGCCGCGAGCCGACCAGCGTCCCGAAGGTGCGGGTCAGGCAGACCGGCACCACCAGCAGGAGGAAGACCTGGAGCAGGTTGGTCAGCGCCGTCGGGTTCTCGAACGGGTGCGCGGAGTTCGCGTTGAAGAAGCCGCCCCCGTTCGTGCCGAGCTGCTTGACCGCCTCCTGGCTGGCGACGAGCCCGCCCGGCACCACCTGCGTGCCGCCGCCGAGGGCGCGCACCGTGACGTCGGAGAGGTTCTGCACGACCCCGCCGAGCAGGAGCAGCACCGCCGCGACCAGCGCCAGCGGGAGCAGGACGCGGACGGTGCCGCGGACGAGGTCGACCCAGAAGCTGCCGAGGGTGCTCGACTCCGCCCGTGTGAAGCCGCGGACCAGCGCGACCGCGACGGCGAGGCCGACGGCGGCCGAGACGACGTTCTGCACCGTCAGACCGAGCGCCTGTGCCGCGAAGCCCAGGGTCGACTCGCCGGCGTAGGACTGCCAGTTGGTGTTGGTGACGAAGGAGACCGCCGTGTTGAGGGCCATGTCCCAGGGCATCCCGGGCAGGCCACGGTCCCACGGGAGCGCGGCCTGGCCGAGGAGGATCGCCAGGAGCAGGACGATGCCGACGACGGAGAACGCGACGAGGCTCAGCACGTACCCGCGGGCGCTCTGCTCGGCGTCGGGGTCGATGCCGCCGACGCGGTAGAGCGCGCGCTCGACGCGGAGGTGCCGGGTCGAGGTGAACACGCGCGCCATGTAGTCGCCGAGCGGGACGTAGACCACGGCGAGCAGGGTCAGCAGCGCCGCGATGGTCAGCAGGCCGGAGACGGTGTCGGACATGGGCGACTCAGAACCGGTCGGGCCGCACGAGGGCCACGACGAGGTAGACCAGCAGGGCGGCGACGCCGAGCAGCTGGAGTGCGGTGACGAGGGACATGCCCCCACCCCACACCCGTCCCCGCACCGCGACGCCGCTCCTGACGACCCCCTGACGCGTCTTGACGCGATCTTGACGGCCGGCCGCAGCTCAGCGGTTTACCACGGTCCCGTGGTCAACCTGCTCCTCCCGCGGCAAGCTTCCCGAGGGAGGACGACGTCTACCACGGGACCGTGGTAAACCGTCAGGACGCGGCGAGGCGGGCGACGGCGGCGGCGACGCGCTCGTCGGTGGCGGTGAAGGCCACGCGCACGTGCTGGGCGCCGCGCTCGCCGTAGAAGTCTCCGGGGGCGACGAGGATGCCGCGCTCGGCGAGCCAGGCGACCGTGTCGCGGCAGCCCTCGCCGCGGGTGGCCCAGAGGTAGAGCGCGCCCTCGGAGTGGGTGATGGTGAATCCGGCCGACTCGAGCGCACGGCGGAGCGCGTCGCGACGCTCGGCGTAGCGACGACGCTGCAGGACGACGTGCTCGTCGTCGGCGATCGCGGCGGCGAAGGCCTGCTGCACCGGGGTCGGCAGCATGAACCCGAGGTGCTTGCGGACGGCCAGCAGCTCGGCGACGACCGCCGCGTCGCCCGCGACGAAGCCGGCGCGGTAGCCCGCGAGGTTCGAGCGCTTCGACGTCGAGTGCACGGCGAGCAGTCCGTCGTGGCTGCCCTCGCAGACGTCGGGGTGCAGCACGGAGACCGGCTCGCGCTCCCAGCCGAAGTCGGCGTAGCACTCGTCGGAGACCAGTAGCGCTCCCCGCTCGCGGCACCAACGGACCACCGCGCGCAGGTGCTCGGCCGACAGCACCTCACCGTGCGGGTTCGCCGGGGAGTTCACGTACACGAGCGCCGGCTGGTCGGTGAGGCCGTCGGCGACCGGGTCGCCCAGCACGACGCGGGCGCCGGCGAAGCGGGCACCGACCTCGTAGGTGGGGTACGCCAGCGCGGGGAGCACGACGGTGTCGGCGGGTCCGAGCGCGAGCTGCGACGGCAGGTTGGCGATGAGCTCCTTCGAGCCCACGGTCAGCAGCACTTGGTCGGTCGTGAGCCCGGTGACTCCGAGCCGACGCTCGAGCCAGTCGACGGCGGCCTGGCGCACGGCCTCGGGGGCCGCCACCGTCGGGTAGCCCGGCGCGTCCGAGGCTGCGGCGAGCGCCTCACGGGCGACCGACGGCGTGGGGTCGACCGGTGTCCCGATGGAGAGGTCGACGATGCCGTCGGGGTGTGCGTGGGCGCGCTGCTTGGCGTCGGCCAGGGTGTCCCACGGGAAGTCGGGGAAGCGGGAGGAGAGACGGGGTCGGTCCATCAGGACGCTCCTTCGCAGGTGGCCTCGGGGGTGACGCGTCGGGCTGCGCCCAGGAGTCGGGCCCCGCTGGAGGGCCCCGCCGTCACTCCTGGTTCTGCGGGGGCAGCGCGGCGATGAAGGCGTGGTCCTTGTCGATCACGCCCATCTTCGCGGCACCACCGGGCGAGCCGAGGTCGTCGAAGAAGTTCACGTTCGCGTCGTAGTACTCCTTCCACTCCGACGGGGTGTCGTCCTCGTAGAAGATGGCCTCGACCGGGCACACCGGCTCGCAGGCACCGCAGTCGACGCACTCGTCGGGGTGGATGTAGAGCATGCGCTTGCCCTCGTAGATGCAGTCGACGGGACACTCGTCCACGCACGCGCGGTCCTTGACGTCCACACACGGCTGGGCGATCACGTAGGTCACGACGGCTCCTTCGACGGCAACGCTGGTCCGCCCTGGTCGGTGGCGGACCGTCCCAGTATCCCGCCTGGTCGACGGGGCGCCGTACTGAGGTATGCCTCATGAGACGGTGGCGTCGTGGCAGACGTCCAGGACCTTCTCGGCCGACGGGTGACCGTGCGGCACCGGCTCGCCGACGGGAGCGCCACCGACGTCGTCGGTCGCGTCGTCGCGGCCGACCCCACCGGGCTCGTCGTGCAGCGTCGCGACGGGTCCGAGACGGCCGTGGACGCCGGTCGTGTCGTCGCGCTCAAGGTCGTGCCCGACCGCCCCGCCCGCAGCCCCCGCGCGCTCGACGTCGACGTCGACGAGCTGGTCCGGATCACCTCGCGCGGGTGGCCGGCTCCCGAGTCGGTGCCGCTCGGTGCGTGGGAGCTGCGCGCCGCCGGGGCGTTCACGGGTCGCGCGAACTCCGTCGCCGTCGTGGGCGACCCGGGACGGCCCGACGACGAGGCGCTCGCCGCGGTGCTCGACTTCTACACGTCGCGAGGCCTGCAGCCGCAGGCGCAGGTCGTCGTCGACTCCGCGTGGGAGCGCCGCTTCCTCGCGGCGGGCTGGACGGCGCGCACCGACTACCTCGGCGGCGCCGTCGTGCAGGTGGCCGACCTCGGTGACGCCCCGGCCCCTGACGGCCGCGCGACCGTGACGCCACGAGCCTCGGACGCCTGGCTGTCGCGCTACGGCCGGGTCGACGACGTGGAGGCCGCGCGCCGGGTGCTGGAGGGACCACGCACGGTCGGCTTCGTCGAGGTCCCCGACGACGGCGTCCCCGCAGCGGCCGTCGGACGGGTCGTGGTGACCGGCGAGTGGGCCGGCGTGGCCGCCGTCGAGACGCTCCCCGAGCACCGCCGACGCGGTCTCGCCGACGCCGTCGTGCGGACCAGCCTGGCGTGGGCGCACGAGCGCGGCGCGACCCGCGTGTACCTGCAGACCATGCCCGACAACCACGCGGCGCTCGCGCTCTACGCGCCGCACGACTTCAGGACGCACCACCACTACCGCTACCTCGTGCCCGCCTCCTGAGCTCCGCTGGCCAGCCCGGAGCAACCCACCGCCGGGCGGGCCTCCCGCGCAGACGCGACGCGCCCGACCGGCTCCTTGACCCCTCCGAGGAGGTGACGGGAGCCGGACGGGCGGACGTCAACGCCGGACGACGCGGATCGTCAGCGGGACCGCGGCCGAGCCGGTGCGACGGTCACCGAGGTACTCCACGGTGAACTGCCTCGTACCCGTGCTGCGCAGCGGTCGCAGGCGCACCTCGGCGGTCCCGTTGCGCAGCGTCGCCGTGCCGAGGATCGTCGAGCCGAGACGCACCCGCACGGTGCCACCATCGGGCCGGAAGCCGTCGGCGCTCACCCGGACCGGGACGACCGCTCGCGTCCGGTCGACGACGACCTTCCCGCGCGGCGCGGTGGCCCGGACGACGGGCGTGGCCTTGGTGACCGTGTGCTCGACCGTGACGTCGTCGGGCTCGACGGAGTCGTTGCCGGCGTAGAGGACCTGGAGCCGGTGGGAACCGGGCTCGAGCGCCGTGCCGGAGATGCGCACGCTGGCCGATCCCTCGCGCAGCGAGCCGATGCCGACGACCGTGGAACCCGACACGACGTAGACGAGGCCGGAGGCGGCCGGGGCGGCCGTGACCTCTACCGTGCCCTGCGTCCCGAAACGGGTGGGCTCGATCGTGGCGGCGAGGTCGGCCTCGCTCTTCAGGACCGTGATG
>NZ_LUNH01000023.1:0-148360 GCF_001628525.1 Aeromicrobium sp. REDSEA-S38_B2
GGGTCCAGAACCGCACCGTGTCGGGCAGCTCCTCGCGCACGTGCAGCCAGATGCCGTCCTTGCCGCGCTCCTCGGCCGTGTCCTCCGCGACGCCGACCATGGCCGACGCGACGCCGCGGGCCTGGATCTCCGGGTCGACCGACACGCGACGCAGGCCGAGCTTGCCCGGCCGCGACTCGTCGAACAGCAGCGCGCCCATGGGCACGCCGCGACGTTCCACGAGCAGCCCACCGGCCGTGGCGAGCACCTCCGACACCGACTCGACGGTCTCGTCGAGGGCGGTCGAGGGCGGGTCGAGGTCGGGTCGGACGCTGAACGAGCGGTGGATGATGTCGACGATCGCCTCGGCGTGCTCGGGGCCGGCGTCGAGGACGTCGAGCGCCCGCATCACCGGTCGCCCTCGCGCACGGGGTGCCCGATCCGGTCGAGCAGGTCCTCGATGATCCGGGTGACGGCCACGTTCTCTTCGAACGGCACCATGTGCCCGGCACCGCCGAGCGTCACCAGACGCGCGTCCTCGATGGTGCGCGCGAGGCGTCGGGCGTGCTTGATGGGCGTGAGCAGGTCGTGGTCGCCGCAGGCGACGACGACGGGCACCCGCCCCAGCCCTTCGGCGCCGCTGCGGACGTCGAGGTCCACGAACGCGGGGTAGAAGTCGAGCAGCACGTGCGTCTGGGCGCGCAGGATCATCTCGTCGGACATGTCGGCGTACTTGCGGGGCGCGTCGGGCCCGACCGCCCAGCGACGGATGACGCTGTAGCTGTTGAAGGTCCGGCCCCAGTCGAGCAGGGGCGCGCCGGCCCGCAGGAACGGCAGGACGCGGCGCAGCGCCGGGCTCTGCCGCACGAGCCGGTTGTCGCTGGTCGAGAGCAGCACGGCACCCACGACCCTGTCGCCGAACAGCTCGGGCGACTCCGCCGCGAGCTGCTGCACCGTGATGCCGCCCATCGAGTGCCCGACGAGCACGACGGGGCCCTCGGGCACGACCTCGTCGAGGACGGTCCGCAGGTCGTCGGCGAGCTGGCTGAAGCTCGACCCCTGGCGCGTCGAGCGGCCGGAGCCGCCGTGGGAGCGCTGGTCGTAGAACACCATCCGCACGAGGCCGCGCAGCGCGAGGCGCTGGTAGTGCCAGGTGTCGAGGGTGCACACCCACCCGTGGACGAACACGACGGTGGGCGCCGCGCTGCCCGCGTGCGCCGCGTCGGCCTCGTCGACCTCGACGTTGAGGGGCACGCCGTCGGAGGCGACGACGGTGCGGGCGGGGCTGTGCACGCTGCCGAACGGCACCTCCTCGCCGCGCTGCTCGCGCCGGTGCTCGCGACGTCGGGTGTCGACGACCTTGGCGGTCACGCCGGCAGCCACGAAGGCTCCGGCGGTCGCGGCGAGTGCTGCCAGACGGGAGGGGGCGGGGCTCATCACTGTCCTCGGTGGCGGGGCTCGGACGGCCCTCAGCCTCGGTGGGTACGCACGACGCGGTCGCCGAGTCGGGTGACGACCTCGTAGGCGATCGTACCGGCGGCGCTCGCCCAGTCCTGGGCGGTGGGGGCACCGGGGGCGGCGCCGAACAGGGTGACGACGTCGCCGCGCCGCGCCGGGCGGTCCCCCAGGTCGACGACCAGCTGGTCCATGCAGATGCGGCCGACGACCGGCACGCGCTCGCCGTCGTGGGCGGCCTCGGCGCGACCCGACGCGGAGCGCAGGACACCGTCGCCGTATCCCAGCGGCACGAGGCCGAGGGTGGTCTCGCGGTCGGTGGTCCACGTGTGGCCGTAGGACACGGCGGTGCCGGCGGGGACCCGCTTGACCTGTGCGAGCCGCGCGCGCAGCGTCATGACCGGACGCAGGTCGACGATGCCGGCGACCGCGGGGTCGGGGTCGATGCCGTACGTGGCGATGCCCGGACGGACGAGGTCGAAGTGCGCGCTGGGGCGGGTCAGCAGGGCGGCGGAGTTGGCGAGGTGGCGCCACTGCGGCTCAAGCCCGGCCTCGCCGACGACGTCGAGCGCGGCCCGGAACACGGTCTCCTGCTGGTCGTTGGCGGGATGGCCGGGCTCGTCGGCGCACGCCAGGTGCGACCACACGCCGGTGACCTCGACCTTCCCCGCGGCCTGCGCGCGGGAGGCCGCGGCGACGAGCTCGTCCCACGCCGGACCGCGGGCGCCGTTGCGCGAGAGCCCGGTGTCGACCTTGAGCTGCACGCGGGGTCGTCGACCCGTCGGTGCGTCGTGGAGGATCTCGTCGAGCTGCTCGACCGACGACGCCGTGAGCTCGACGTCGTGCTCGACCGCGGCGCCGTAGGCGGCGCCGGGTGCTGCGAGCCAGCACAGGACGGGCCCGGTGTCGCCGGCCTCGCGCAGCGCGAGGGCCTCCTCGACGGTGACGACGCCGAGCCACGACGCTCCCGCGTCGCGCGCGGCCCGCGCGACCGGTCGCAGACCGTGGCCGTAGGCGTCGGCCTTGACGACGGACATCAGCGCGGCGCCGGGCGCGTGCGCCGCGAGGGTGGCCACGTTGTGCCGGTACGCCTCGAGGTCGACGACGGCCTCGGCCTGCGGGCTCACCACGCGCGCACCTGCTCCAGCGAGCCGGCGAGGAACGCGGCCAGGGTTCGCGGGAGGGCGGCGGCGACGTCGGACGCCACGAACGGTCCGCCCGGGTTCGCGCGGACGCCGGCGGCGCCGTGCAGGAGGGCGGCGTGCCGCCCGGCGTCGAACGGGTCGAGCCCGCCGGCGAGCAGCGACGCCGCGAAGCCGGCGAGGACGTCGCCCGAGCCCGCCGTGCCGAGCCACGGGGTGCCGGACAGGTTGACGGCCGCGCGTCCGTCAGGAGCCACGACGACCGTGCGGGCTCCCTTGAGCAGCACGGTCGCGTCCCAGTGCACGGCGGCCTGCCGCGCGTGCTCCAGCGGGTCGGCCTCCACGGTCTCGCGCTCGACGTCGAGCAGCCGGGCGAGCTCACCGGCGTGCGGCGTCAGGAGCGCGGGCACGCCGGCGGGACGCGGCAGGTGCGCGAGCGCGCCGGCGTCGACGACGAGCGGCACGTCGTCGTCGAGGCAGGCGGCCAGCTGGTCGGCCACGTCGTCGCCCGCCCCGGGTCCGACGACCCAGGCCTGCACCCGTCCGCGGCCGTGCACGACCTCCGGTGCGCGGTCGACCACCCGCGCCGCGAGGGTGTCGCTGCCGACGAAGCGCACCATGCCGGCAAGTCCCGACTGCGCGCCCGCGACGCACAGGTGCGCGGCGCCGGCGTAGGCGTCGGAGCCGGCGTCGACCCCGACCACGCCACGCGCGTACTTGTGCGACGCGGCGCCGGGCACGTGCCGGCGGAGGAGCTCGACGTCGGTGGCCTCGAGCGACGTCACGGTCGGCGCGTCGAGGTGCGGGCCGAGGCCGATGTCGACGAGCGTCGGCGGCTCTCCGCCGCCGGCGTCGGCGGCGGGCCCCACGATCGAGCAGACCTTGAGGGTGCCGAACGTGACGGTGCGGTCGGCGCGGACGTGCCGGCCGGAGGTGGCGCCCGTGTCGACGGCCACGCCCGACGGGACGTCGACCGCGACCACGTGGGCGTCGGTGTCGTGGGTCCAGTCGGCCCACTCCCCCGCACGTCCCTCGAGGCCGGGACGTGCGCCGATGCCGAACAGCGCGTCGAGGCACCACCGCTGGTCGCCCGGCGACGACACGCGCCGGGCCCCGGCCGCCTCGGCCGCGGCCAGTCCCTCGGCGTGGACGGCGTCGGGGTCGAGCAGCGCGAGGTCGACGCGGACGCCACGGGCGAGCAGGTGCGTGGCGGCGAAGAGCGCGTCGCCTCCGTTGTTGCCGGGGCCGACGAGGACGAGGACCGTCGCACCGGCCGGCACGTCGGCGAGGGCGTCGGCGAGACCGCGGGCAGCTCGCTGCATCAGCGCGTCCCAGCCGATCTCGGCGGCCAGTCGCTCCTCGGCAGCACGGACCTGGGCGACGGTGTGGGCGTTCAGCACGGGCTCAAGCCTCCGCCACGACGGACGCCGTCGCCACCGGCGGGCCGTGCCAGCACGACACGCTGACCCGCGCCGCGCCGACCGAGCGCAGGTGCGCGGCGCCCCTGATGCCGGACACGGCGGTCTACTCGACCGTGACGGACTTGGCGAGGTTCCGCGGCTGGTCGACGTCGTGGCCGAGCAGACCGGCCAGCTCGCACGCGAAGATCTGCAGCGGCACCGTGGCGACGAGCGGCTGCAGCAGCGTCGGCACCTTCGGCAGCCGGATCAGGTGGTCGGCGTACGGCACGACGTCGTCGTCGCCGTCCTCGGCGAGCACGATGGTGAGGGCACCGCGCGCGCGGATCTCCTGGATGTTGCTGACGATCTTCTCCTGCAGCTGGTCGCGGGCCTTCGGCGGCACGACGACGAACACGGGGATGCCGTCCTCGATGAGCGCGATCGGACCGTGCTTCAGCTCACCGGCCGCGAACCCCTCGGCGTGCAGGTACGCGAGCTCCTTGAGCTTCAGCGCACCCTCGAGCGCCACGGGGTAGCCGACGTGGCGGCCGAGGAACAGCACGGAACGGGTGTCGACGAGCTCGGCCGCGAGCTTGCGGACCTGCTCGCCCTCGTCGAGCATCCGCTGGATGCCGGCCGGCAGCTTCTCGAGCGCGGCCATGATGGCGTCGATCTCGTCGCCGTACTTCACGCCCCGCACCTGCGCCAGGTACAGACCGAGCAGGTAGCAGGCGACGATCTGCGACAGGAAGCCCTTGGTCGACGCGACCGCCACCTCGGGGCCGGCGTGCGTGTAGATGACCGCGTCGGACTCGCGCGGGATGGTCGAGCCGTTGGTGTTGCAGATGCTCAGCACCCGAGCCCGCTGCTGCCGGGCGTAGCGGATCGCCATGAGCGTGTCCATCGTCTCGCCCGACTGGCTGATCGCCACCACGAGCGTCGACCGGTCGATGATCGGGTCGCGGTAGCGGAACTCCGACGCCAGCTCGACCTCGCACGGGATGCGCGTCCAGTGCTCGATCGCGTACTTCGCGACCAGACCGGCGTACGACGCGGTGCCGCAGGCGATGATGATGATCTTGTCGACGTCGCGCAGCTCGTCGTCGCTGAGGCGCATCTCGTCGAGCTGCAGGCGGCCTGACCGGCCGTAGCGTCCCAGCAGCGTCTCGGCGACGGCCTGCGGCTGCTCGTCGATCTCCTTGAGCATGAACCAGTCGTAGCCGCCCTTCTCGGCGGCGGACACGTCCCAGTCGACGTGGTAGCTGGTGGTCTCGGCGGGCGCGCCGTCGAAGTCGGTGACCGTCATGGAGTCGCGCGTGATGGCGACGACCTGGTCCTGGCCGAGCTCGACGGCCTCGCGCGTGAACTCGATGAAGGCCGACACGTCGGAGCCGAGGAAGTTCTCGCCGTCGCCGCGACCCACCACGAGCGGGGAGTTGCGTCGGGCGCCGACCACGACCTCGGGCTGCTGCGCGTCGGTGAAGACGAGGGTGAACGCGCCCTCTAGCCGCTGGCAGACGGCGCGGACGGCGTCGTCGAGGGCGGGGGTGCGCTGCAGCTCGTCGGAGAGCAGGTGCACGACCACCTCGGTGTCGGTCTCGGACTGCAGCTCGTGCCCGGCAGCCTCGAGCTCGGCCCGCAGCACCGCGAAGTTCTCGATGATGCCGTTGTGCACGACCGCCAGGCGGCCGTCCTCGCTCAGGTGCGGGTGGGCGTTCCGGTCGTTCGGCGCACCGTGCGTCGCCCAGCGGGTGTGGCCGATGCCGGTGGTCGTCTCCGGCATCGTCGTCTCGGCCAGGACGCCGTCGAGGTTGGCCAGCTTTCCGGCCTTCTTCGCCCAGGCGATCCGTCCGGTCGTGGGGTCGGGCAGGGCGACACCGCCGGAGTCGTACCCGCGGTACTCGAGCCGTCGCAACCCGCCCATGACGACGTCGAGGGCGTTGCGGTGCCCGACGTATCCCACGATTCCGCACATGCGCTCCAGGGTACCCAGGAGCGCCCGTGGGCCCCGGTACCGGCAGGATGGCGTCATGGCCCGTGAGCTCTCGCCGTACGTCGAGATCGAGCGGTCGGCGTGGGCCGACCTCGCCGACGACGTCCCCCAGCCCCTCACCGAGGACGACGTCCAACGTCTCAAGGGCCTCGGCGAGGAGCTCGACATCGACGAGGTGCGGCAGGTGTACCTGCCGCTGACCGAGCTCATCAGCCTGCGCGTGCGCGCCGCGACCCGCCTCTGGGAGGCCACCGAGTCGTTCCTGCGCGAGCCGCAGCCGCAGCGCACGCCGTTCGTCATCGGCGTCGCCGGGTCGGTCGCCGTCGGCAAGTCGACCACCGCCCGCCTCCTCCGCGAGCTGCTGTCGACGTCGCCCGAGCACCCGCACGTGAAGCTGGTGACCACCGACGGGTTCCTGTGGCCGAACGCCGAGCTGGAGCGTCGCGGCATCCTGCAGCGCAAGGGCTTCCCGGAGTCCTATGACCGCAAGGCGCTGCTGCGGTTCGTCATCGACGTGAAGTCGGGCGTCGAGCAGGTGACCGCCCCCGTCTACTCCCACCTGACCTACGACCGCACCGAGGAGACGGTGGTCGTGGAACGGCCCGACATCGTCATCGTCGAGGGCCTCAACGTGCTCGCGCCGGCGAAGGACCGTGGCGACGGCTCCCCCGGCCTGTCGGTCAGCGACTACTTCGACTTCTCGATCTACGTCGACGCGTCGAGCAAGGACATCCGCCGCTGGTACGTCGACCGGTTCCTCGCCCTGCGCCGCACCGCCTTCGCCGACCCGGCCTCCTACTTCCACCGCTACAGCAGCCTCACCGACGACGAGGCCGTCGCCCGCGCCGAGGAGCTGTGGGACACCATCAACTGGCCCAACCTGCGCGAGAACATCCAGTCCACCCGCGGCCGCGCCGACCTCGTGCTCCGCAAGGGCAGCGACCACTCCGTCAAGTGGGTGCGGTTCCGCAAGATGTGACGTCGCGGGGGTCCTGCTGGGCGTCGTCCTGCGGGTGCGCTGCCGCGGGGGTCTGGTCTTGCTGGTGCGCTGCCGCGGGAGGGTCTGGGCTTGCTGGTGCGCTGCCCCCGGGGGGGGTCTCGTCTTGCTGGTGCGCTGCCTCGGGGGGTCCGGTCTTGCTGGTGCGCTGGCGCAGGTGGTCTGGGCTTGCTGGTGCGCTGCCTCGGCTCTCGCTGGGGGTGGTCTCCGAAAGGCCTCGACCGGGCAGCTGGCGGGCGCGGTGGCCCGGGTTCTCGGGCTGTGGCTCGCGGGGGACGCGAGATTCTGCGTTCGTGCATTGGAGGGCGAACACTTCTGCGTTTCCTACGGGATCCCGTCGCGAACGCAGAAGCGTTCGGGATACAACGCACGTCCGACCCCGCCGGCGTTTCTGTGGCAGATCCACCGCTGAGGGGGCGCAAACGCAGATTCTTGCGTCCACCCCCAGCACCAAGCCGCAGCCCGAGACCCCAGACCAGCGCGGTCGCCAGCCGCCCGGTCGAGGCCCTTTCGGAGCGCAGGACGAGTCGAAGCCGCACCAACGCAGCCCCACCCGAACGAGGAGCTGCGCCAGCGCACCCCCACCCGAACAACAAGCCGCAGCAGCGCAGCCGCAGGACGAGCAGCACAGCCGCAGGTCGAAACCCTCAGCGACCCAACGGCTTGACCAGCTCCGCCGCCCACGCCACCTGCCGGTAGCCAAGGGCCTCGTTGACCGCGATCATCGGCGTGTTCGAGGCGGCGTTCCAGGTGGTCACGCGGGCGCGGCCGGAGAGGAGGTCGGCGGCCTCGTCGAGGGCGGCGGTCTTCATCGCGAGCCCGAGGCCGTGGCCACGGTGGGCGGGGAGGACGAGCGTGTCCCACTGGTAGGCGGTGTCGCCGTGGTCGGGCACCACGAGCTGGGTGTGGCCGGCGAGGGTGCCGTCGGGCGCGACGGCGGCGACCGTCTGCCCGACCCGGCCCTGCTCGGCCCAGCGGGCCTCCTCGTGACGCACCCGCTCGGCGTCGAAGTACTCGGGCTCCAGCCCTACCTCCCCTGACGGCGCCTCCGCGAGGATCAGCGCCCGCAGGACCGCGTACTGGTCGAGCCACTCGTCGGGGCAGCGACGCCAGGCCACCGACGTGTACCCGTCGCGCCACACCGGCGGGGCGACCTCGGCGGGCAGCGGGAGAGCGCGGATCGCGTCGAGCAGGTCGACGGCGTACCCGTGCGACAGCGCGAACGCCGACCCCGGCCCCTCGGACTGCTCCACCGGCCACGAGGCCTCCGCGAACGCGTTCGCCCGACCGCGCTCTTGCGCGAGCCGCTCGACCTCGCGCAGCAGCAGGCTCCCGTGCCCTCGACGACGCTCCTCCGGCACGACGAAGACGTGCAGGTAGGCGAGCGTCCGGTTGTCCTGCTGCGGGAACGACACCCACGCTCCCCCGACGACCTCCCCGTCGACCTCACCCGCCACGACGACGTGCTCGGCGTACGCGTCGCTGGTCAGGTTGGTGCGCTTCTCGGCGAACCCCCACGGCTCGTCGAAGCGCTCCGTGTGGGCGCGCGCGTAGGCGTCGTGGAAGGCGGCGTAGCCGTCCGGATCACGAGCCAGGTCGACGACGACGGGACGCATGTCCCCACCGTAGAGGCGATCCTGGCGAAGACGCGGACACCGGGTCGTCGCGTCCCTACACTCGTCGACGTCCCGGGCATCCCGCCCGGCTGATCCGGGGGATCCATGCGTCGTCACGTCCTGCTCACCGTCGTCCTGTCCGTCCTGGCGACGGCGCTCGTCGCGCCTCCGGCGGGGGCCGCGACGGGTGCGGCCGTCGTCGTCACCGGCCGCGTCACCGACGACTCCTCCGGTCGGGGGCTGCAGGGGCTCACGGTGACCGCCCATGACGACAGGCTGTCGCCCGCGGTCGCCACGACCACGACCGACGAGCGCGGCGCGTTCTCGCTCGACCTCCCCGACGACGTCGAGTACCTCGTGACCGCCTCGGACCCCACCGGTCGCTACCGGTCCACCTCTCGGTGGTTCCGCTCGGGCGACGGCGAGCTGGAGCTGAGGCTCACCGAGCGCACCGGGCTGGTGAGCGGCTCGGTGCGCGACCAGTACGGCGTCGGCATCCCGGTCAAGGTGCGCCTCCGGCCCGAGAACGGCACGGAGGACCTCGTGCTCGACACCTGGCAGAACGACGAGGACCACGACTTCTCCGTCCGGGTCCGACCCGGCCGGTACCGGGTCGCCCTGCTGGGCTCCTTCGACGGCCCCGACGAGCGGTGGATCGGCGGCACCGATGCGGCCTCGGCCACCGTGCTGACGGTGACGGCGGACGAGACCCTGGCCCTCGGCGACCACGTCGTGGACGTGTCGGGATACCTGGCCGGGACCGTGACCGACGAGGCAGGCCGTCCGCTGCGCAACGTCGGTGTGCGCCCCTACTTCCGGGTCGGTGACCGGTGGCGGACGACCGACCGCTTCTGGCTGACCGGACCCGACGGGACCTATCGCACCGCGCGGCTGTCGGCGTTCGACGACGTCCGCATCGAGTTCGTCGACCGCGCCGGGACCTACCTGACGCAGTGGTACGGGGGCGGGTCCGACCTCGCCAACGCGACGCCGGTCTCGACCACCGAGGGTTCGCGAACCAGCGGTCTCGACGTGAGGCTCCTCCCAGGACCCCCGGCCCCGGTCGGCCGCCTCCACGGGACGCTGGTCGACGTCGACGGCGCCCCGGCGAAGCCGGTCCAGGTCTGGGCGTACCGCGAGGATGCCTCGCGCGCCGCGGCCCCGGCATACCGCACCACGAGCCGTCGCGACGGCACGTACGCCTTCGCCACGATCGAGCCGGGGCGCTACGTGCTCTCGTTCGCCTACGGCAGCACCGACCACGTGCCGGCCCTCCAGGACGGCGCCACCTCCCGCACGACAGCGCCCAGGGTGACGGTGGTCGACGGCGGCAGCACCACGGTGCCGGTGCAGCTGCTGCGGTCCTACGGGAGCGTCGACGTCCCGGTGCAGCAACGCGACGGACTGGAGGACCTTGAGGACCACGACGGCCTGCTGGTAGAGGTCCTCGACCTCGACGGGCGCGTCGTCACCAGCACCGACGCCTCCGGCTCGATCCGCGTCGAGCCCGGCCGGTACCGGGTGCGCGCTGCGGCACGTCTGCGGGACGACCAAGGTCGGACGCGCTACGTCGGCACCCG
This sequence comes from Aeromicrobium sp. REDSEA-S38_B2, assembly GCF_001628525.1. NCBI lineage: Bacteria > Bacillati > Actinomycetota > Actinomycetes > Propionibacteriales > Nocardioidaceae > Aeromicrobium > Aeromicrobium sp. REDSEA-S38_B2. Next base: position 10,163 of record NZ_LUNH01000023.1, read on the forward strand.
CTGGAACGGCGGTGCGCTGAGCGAGCAGGCCGCTCGCCCGTTCACCGTCCCGGACGGCGGCACCGTGACCCTTCGGAGCATCACCCTCGACCGGCGACTCGTCGCCACCACGGCTCCGCGCGTCTCGGGCACGGCCCGGCGTGGGAAGGTGCTCACGGCCAGCACCGGAACGTGGGCACCCGGGCGAGGGCTGCGGACGTCGGTGCAGTGGTACCGCGGGACGCGAGCCATCAAGGGCGCCACGCGCACGAGCTACCGCGTGACGTCCACCGACGTCGGCGCAGCCCTGCGCGTCCGCGTCAGCGTGCGGGATCCTCGCGGCGACTACCTGACGTCCGCCGCGTGGTCGGGCCGGACCCGTACGGTCGCGCGGTAGGCGTCCTCAGCCCAGCGTGCGACGCACGACGCCGGCGAGGTGCTCGGCCACCGACGTGGCCTCCTCGAGCGTCGGCGCCTCGACCATGACGCGGACGAGCGGCTCGGTGCCGGACGGGCGGAGCAGGATGCGGCCGCGGCCCTCGAGGCCACCGTTCGCGGCCACCAGCTCGCCCTGCAGCACGGGGTCGGCGTCGACCCGGCTCTTGTCGACGTCGGGGACGTTCACGAGCACCTGCGGGAGCCGTCGCATGACGCCGGCGAGGTCGGCGAGCGTACGGCCGGTCTCGCTCATCCGGGCCGCGAGGTGCAGGGCGGTCAGCACCCCGTCGCCGGTGGTGGCGTGGTCGGCCATGATCACGTGCCCCGACTGCTCGCCGCCGAGCGTGAAGCCTCCGGCCCGCATGGCCTCGAGCACGTAGCGGTCGCCCACCGCGGTCTGCAGCACCGTGATCCCGGCGGCCTCCATGGCCTGCACGAACCCGAGGTTGCTCATGACGGTCGCGACGACCGTGTCGGCGTGCAGCAGGCCACGCTCGAGCCGGGCGAGGGCGAGCACGGCGAGGATCTGGTCGCCGTCGACCACCTGGCCCGACGCGTCGACCGCGAGGCACCGGTCTGCGTCGCCGTCGAACGCGAACCCTGCGTCCGCGCCGTGGCGCACGACGGCGGCCTGCAGGTCGTCGAGGTGGGTCGAGCCGCACGCCTCGTTGATGTTCAGGCCGTCTGGCTCGTCGTGGATCGCGACGACCTCCGCGCCGAGACGTCGGAACGCCGCCGGCCCCACGTGGTACGCCGCGCCGTTCGCGCAGTCGAGCACGACCTTCAGGCCGGTGAGCGGCTGCGGCACGGTGCCGACGAGGTGCTTGACGTAGGCGTCGACGCCCACGTGGCTGTCGCCGACGCGACCGACGCCGATGCCGGTCGGCCGGTCCCACGGCTCACGCAGCCGCTGCTCGATGGCCACCTCGACGGCGTCGTCGAGCTTGTGGCCGCCACGGGCGAGGAACTTGATGCCGTTGTCGGGCATCGCGTTGTGGCTGGCGGAGATCATGACGCCCATGTCGGCGTCGAGCTCGGCCGTCAGGTACGCCGCACCGGGCGTCGGGACGACGCCGAGCAGGTGGACGTCGACCCCGGCCGACGCCAGGCCGGCGACGATCGCGGCCTCGAGGAACTCCCCCGAGGCACGCGGGTCGCGGGCGACGACGGCCGTGGGCCGGCTGTCGGCGAACGCACCGGCCTCGCCCAGCACGTGGGCAGCAGCGACCGACAGGTCGAGCGCGAGCTCGGCCGTGAGGTCGCGGTTGGCGAGGCCGCGTACGCCGTCGGTGCCGAAGATCCGGCCCAACGGAGTCAGCGCTTGCTGTACTGAGGAGCCTTACGGGCCTTCTTGAGGCCGGCCTTCTTGCGCTCCTTGATGCGGGCGTCGCGGGTCAGCAGTCCGGCCTTCTTGAGGATCGGACGGTTGACCTCCTCGTCGACGCCGTTCAGGGCACGGGCGACGCCGAGGCGCAGCGCACCGGCCTGGCCGGTCATGCCGCCGCCGGTGACCCGGGCGACGACGTCGAAGCTGCCCTCGAGGCCGGTGGCCGCCAGGGCCTCCTTGGCGATCTGCTGGTGCAGCTTGTTCGGGAGGAACTCCTCGAGCGGCTTGCCGTTGACGGTCCACACGCCCGTGCCGGGCACGATGCGCACGCGGGCGACGGCCTCCTTGCGACGGCCGGTGGCCGCGCCGGGGGCGATGACCGAGTTGCTGGTCGCGATCTCCGAGGAGGGCGAGGTCTCGGTCGTGTAGACGCCGTCGGTGCTGGTGGGGACGTCGGTCTCGGTGGTGTCGGCCACGGTGCTCGTCTCTTCTGCTCGGGTGCTCACTGGGAGATCTGCTTGATCTCGTACGGCTGGGGCTGCTGCGCGGCGTGCGGGTGCTCCGGGCCGGCGTAGACCTTCAGCTTCTTGATGATCTGACGTCCGAGGCGGTTCTTCGGCAGCATGCCGGCCACGGACTTCTCGACGGCCTTGCGGGCGTCCTTGTCGAGGAGGTCGCCGTAGGCGATCGTCTTCAGGCCGCCCGGGTAGCCGCTGTGGCGGTAGACGTCCTTGTCGGAGCGCTTGTTGCCCGTCAGCGCGACCTTCTCGGCGTTGATGATGACGACGAAGTCACCACCGTCGACGTGCGGGGCGAACGTCGCCTTGTGCTTGCCGCGCAGCAGGTGCGCGGCCGAGACGGCGAGACGCCCGAGGACGACGTCCTGGGCATCGATGACGTGCCACTGACGGCTGATGTCAGCAGGCTTCGGGCTGTACGTGGGCACGGCGTGACCTTCTCGTTGTCGTTCTTGGCGTCGGTGTCGTTGCGCGGTCCCGTGCCGCGAGGTGGCGGCGGAAGGGACGTGGTTTCCCGCGTCGGCGCCGGACCGCCGGAGGGCGATCGCGCACGCAGGGCACAACGACGTCCAAGAGTAACCGGCCCGCCCCAGCCGGGTCAAAACGGGGTGCCGGGCACGACGCGAGCCCCGGTCGCGGGTCCGGTCCCCGAGACCCAGCCTCGCGCACCGAGGGGGGCCGCACTAGGTTGGAAGTGAGTCCGGGACCACATCAACGACCCGTACAGCACGTCACAGGAGACCCATCGTGACCGACCAGACCCTGACCGTCCGCGACAACCGCACGGGCGAGGAGTACGAGCTCGAGATCACGGACGGCACCGTCCGCGCCTCCGACCTCGGCAAGATCGGCAAGACCGAGGACGAGCCCGGCATCGCCGTGTACGACCCCGGCTTCACCAACACCGCGTCCACGCGCAGCTCGATCACCTACATCGACGGCGACAAGGGCATCCTCGAGTACCGCGGGTACCCGATCGAGCAGCTGGCCGAGTCCTCGACGTTCCTCGAGGTGGCCTACCTGCTCATCCACGGGTTCGTGCACGAGAACCTCAAGAGCCTCATGCAGGGCTTCCGCTACGACGCGCACCCCATGGGCATGCTGCTGTCGAGCGTCGGCGCGCTGTCGACCTTCTACCCCGAGGCGCGGGCGATCACCGACGAGGAGGTGCGTCACGACCAGGTCGTGCGCCTCATCGCCAAGATGCCGACGCTCGGTGCGTGGGCGTTCCGTCACGCCCAGGGCAAGCCGTACGTCTACCCCGACAACGACCTCTCCTACACGGAGAACTTCCTGTCGATGCTGTTCAAGATGAGCGAGCAGAAGTACGACCCCGACCCGCGCCTGTCGAAGGCGCTCGAGGTGCTGTTCATCCTGCACGCCGACCACGAGCAGAACTGCTCGACGAACGCGGTCCGCTCGGTCGGCTCGAGCGACGTCGACCCGTACTCGGCGGTCAGCGCGGGCATCGCGGCCCTCTACGGCCCGCTGCACGGCGGCGCCAACGAGGCCGTCCTGCGCATGCTGAAGCGGATCGGCAGCAAGGACAACATCCCGAGCTTCATCGAGGGCGTGAAGAAGGGCGAGGAGCGCCTGATGGGCTTCGGCCACCGGGTCTACAAGAACTACGACCCGCGCGCGAAGATCATCAAGAAGGCCGTCGACGACGTCTTCGAGGTCACCGGCGTCAACCCGCTGCTGGAGATCGCACAGGAGCTGGAGCGGATCGCCTTGGAGGACGAGTACTTCGTGCAGCGCAAGCTGTACCCGAACGTCGACTTCTACTCCGGCCTCATCTACGAGGCGCTGCAGTTCCCGCCGGAGATGTTCACGGTGCTGTTCGCCATCCCCCGCACGGCCGGCTGGCTGGCGCAGTGGATCGAGCTGGTCGACGACAAGGAGCAGAAGATCGCTCGCCCGAAGCAGATCTACACGGGAGCGCGCACGCTCGACTTCGTGCCCGCGGAGCAGCGCTGGGCCTGACCCCGCACCGCTCGACGGCCCTCTGTCCTGGTTCCACGGACAGGGGGCCGTTTTCGCGCTATGTTGCGGGACGAAAGACCTTTCCGGTGTGGGAGCGCCGGAGGGGAGGGAGCTTTCACGCCGGCTCTGCACACGGCAGAACCGACGGTCACGACTGAGGGAGCATCGTGATGGTCGGACGACGACACCGACGCGTCCAGGGACGCACCACGCACCAGCGCCGCCGCGAGGACGGTGCGGCAGCCGTCGAGTTCGCGCTCGTGCTGCCCATCTTCGTGGCGCTGCTGTTCGGCATCATCAGCTACGGCTGGATGCTGAGCTACCGCCAGGGGATCAGCCAGGCCGCGGCCGAGGGGGCGCGGGTCCTCGCGGTGGCGCCGAGCGGGTCGACGACGTCGCTGTCCGACGCCCGCGCGGCCGTCAACCGCTCGCTCGGCTCCTACGGCGTCACGTGCACGTCCGCCGGCACGCTCACCCGCGGCAGCGAGGTCGTCGGCACGTGCGTGATCACGCCGTCGATGACCTGCACCGGCTCGACGTCGAAGTGCGCGAAGGTCGCGATCTCCCACCTCTACCGCGACCACCCCCTGCTGCCGTCGTTCCCCGGGCTCGGGGTGGTCCTGCCGTCCAAGGTCTCCTACGAGACGACGGCGGAGATCAACTCGTGAGCGGCCGGTGGGCGCGTCTCGCGCTGCGGGCCGACGACCGCCGGCCTCGACGGCGGCGCGACGAGCGCGGCTCGATCCTGCCGCTAACCATCCTCACGATGACGATCCTGCTGGGCTTCACGGCGTTCGCAGCCGACCTCGGCCTCCAGCGGGTCGCGGTCCGCGACATGCAGTCGGTCGCCGACGTCGTCGCGCTCGACGCCGCCCGCAAGCTGCCCACCTGCGACGCCACGGCGCTGACCACCGCGGCGAACGCGAGCCTCGCCCGTCAGAACCGGCGCATCGGCCGGACGTCACCGCTCGTGGTGACGCCGGGCCACCTCGACTCGACGACGAAGACGTTCGTGGCGGGTGCGGCGAACGGCGTCTGCGACGCGGTGAAGGTCGAGTCCCGCACCACGGTCGACTTCGCCTTCGCCCCCGTGATCGGTCGCAGCTCGGGAGGGGCGGCACGCAGCGCGGTCGGCGCCCGCGCCCAGCCCGCCGTCTGCTTCTCCGCGGGCACCAAGTCGCTCGTGCTCAACTCCTCGCAGAGCGCCCTGAGTCCACTGCTCGACCGCATCCTGCGGGTGAACCTGGGTCTCGTCGGCTACTCCGGTCTCGTCGACCTCAAGACCCTCTCCGTCCGGCTGGGCGACGTGGCCGCCGAGCTGGGCATCGGCACGACGCAGCAGCTCGCGACCGCGACCGTGACGCTGCGCCAGCTGATGGTCGCGACCGCGACCGTCCTGCAGCGCCAGGGCAGCACGGCACAGGCGACCCTGCTGAACACCCTCAGCGGCCAGGTGGGCGCACTGAACGTCAATCTCGGGCGCTTCCTGTCGGTGGGCACCGGTGGGGAGTCCGGCCTGGACGCCCAGCTGAACGCCCTCGACCTCATCGGCACCGCCGCCGTCTCCGCCGCGGTCGCGAACGGCAAGAACGCGGTCGCGATCGGCACCGACCTCGGCGTGCCGCTCGACCTGGTCACCGCCAACACGCAGCTGACGATCATCGAGCCGCCGGTCATCGCCTGCGGCGGGGTCGGGGCGCAGGCACGCACCGCCCAGGTCCGGCTCGACGTCAGGACCGGGGTGAGCATCCTCGGGATCGCGGGCATCGGCAACGTCTCGCTGGGCGTGCAGGTCGGCAAGGGAACCGCCACGCTGACCAACGTCACGTGCGCGTCCAGCGGCGTGCAGGCCTCCACGACCGTGCGCGGCGACACCTCGCTCGCGACGCTCAGCGGGCCGGGCGGCACGGGCAGCGCCACGGTCACCCCGCTGTCGCTGCTGGGCATCCCCCTCGCGGGCGTCGTGCGGATCACCGGGACCGTGGGCGCGAAGTCCACCACGCAGCAGTTTCCCTATCCTCCGGCCCCGGACCTCACCCAGATCTACGGCGGCGGCGAGCGGATCATCCTGAGCAGCGTCGACAGCACCACGAACTCCGTGCTCGACGGCATCAACAAGCTCACCGGCACGCTGGACCTGCTCGTCCAGCCCCTGCTGAAGATGCTCGGCATCCAGCTCGGGATCATGGAGGTCCGGATGCTGGGCACGCCGTCGTGCTCGGCCACCCGGCTGGCCGGCTGAGCACGGCTCAGCGGCGGGTGACGGTCTTCGTCCCCTTGGCGTCCTTGCGGACGGTGACGTCGTCGAGCACCGTCCCGGGTCGCAGCCGCGGCTGGGGCGCGTACCCGTGGGCGGCGACGACCGCGCGGTAGTGCAGCGCGTCGGGCCCGACGTCGACGACCTGGTAGGTGCTCACCTGCTTGGCCCAGCGCGTGCGCGTGGCTCCTCGGCGCGTCCAGTCCTCGCCCGAGATCTGGTAGTACTTCGGCCCGGAGTCCGAGACCGCGAAGACGGTGCCGTCCGGGTCGCCGTGGTAGCCGCTGGTGTAGACGTGGTCGTGCCCGTTGAGGAAGAGGTCGACGTCGTGCTTCTCGACCACCGGCAGGATCGTCGAGTACACCTCGGTGTTCGTGCGGTAGACCCGCGACGCGAACGGCCCCGCGTGCATGAGCACGACGCTCCACCGGTTCGGGTTGTCGGCGAGCCGCTCGTCAAGGAAGCGGGCCTGGGCCTCGAGGTCCGTGCCGAAGGAGTCGAGCACCACGAAGCGCACGCCCTGCTGGTCGAAGCTGTACCAGGTCGGCTGCTGGCCCTCGACGTCGTTCGACGGGTCGGTGAAGTAGGTGCGGAAGCCCTCGGCGCCGCCCGAGCGGCAGCCGCGCACGAGGATGCACCGCTCGTGGTTGCCGATCGAGACCGCGAGGTTGCGGCTGGTGCGCACGGGGGCGAGGGCCTTCATCAGGTCGACCCACTCACCGTGGCGCCACGGCTCGTTGACGACGTCGCCGGCGTGCAGGACGAGGTTGGCCTCCGGGTGCTCGTCAACGGCCTCGCGCACGATCCGCGCGGGGACGTCGGCGTTGTCGACCTGGGTGTCGCCGAGGGCGAGGAACGTCCACGGGGCGTCGTCGTCGCGGGGCGTGCGGAACGTGTACGGACCGGCCGTGCCCCCGGCGTTCTCGACGCGGTAGCGGTAGCGCGTGCCGGGCCGCAGCCCCCGGAGGGTGGCCGTGTAGGCCGGCAGCGCCGACCCGCTGTCGCGCACGCTCGTCGCCGCCTTGCGGGTCGCGGCGGCGCGGACCTCGGGGCCGCCCCCGACGGGACGGGCGACCACCCGTTGGTCGTCGAACGCCTCGCGCGAGCGCCAGGTGACGGTCTGCGACGTCGCGGGGTCGGGGGTCGGGTTGAGGACGACGAACGTCGGCGTCGTCCCCGTGCCCCTCTCCGGGGGTGCGGTCTCCTGCGGGGTGCCCGGGGAGCATCCCGCGAGGACGAGGGCTGCACAGGTGGAGGCCACGAGTCCGCGCTTCACGGGACCAGCGTAGGGACTACCGTTGTCGGGGTGCGCCTGCGACTCGACCTCTCCTACGACGGGGCCGGCTTCCGGGGCTGGGCGACGCAGCCCGGGCTGCGCAGCGTGCAGGAGACCGTCGAGCAGGCCGTCGCCACCGTGCTGCGCCTGGAGGAGCGGCCCGGCCTGACCTGCGCCGGCCGCACCGACGCGGGCGTGCACGCCCGCGGCCAGGTGGCGCACGTCGACCTCGACGTCGACGTCGACCCCGAGGTGCTGGCCCGGCGGCTGCGCCGGCTGCTGCCCGACGACGTCGTCGTCCACCGGGTCCGCCGCGCGCCCGAGGGGTTCGACGCACGCTTCGGCGCGCTGGAGCGACGCTACGCGTACCGGATCCAGGACGACCCGGCCCGTGCCGACCCGCTGCACCGCGGCATGGTGGTCGCCTGGCCGCGGGCGCTCGACGTGGGGGCGATGTCCGCAGCAGGTGCTCTGCTCGTGGGCGAGCACGACTTCGCGGCGTTCTGCCGGCGACGCGAGGGCGCGACGACCATCCGCACCCTGCTCGAGCTGAGCACGGTCCGCTCCCCCGACGACGGGCTGCTCGTGACCACGGTGCGGGCCGACGCCTTCTGCCACTCCATGGTGCGGGCGCTCATGGGCGCGCTCGTCGCGGTCGGCGAGGGACGGCACCCCGCGTCGTGGGCGCGGGAGGTCCTGCTGGCCGGTGCCCGCGACCCGCGCGTCAAGGTGATGCCGGCGCACGGGCTGGTGCTGGAGGAGGTCGTGTACCCCGACGACGCCGGGCTCGCCACGAGGGTCGGCGAGGCCCGACGACGTCGTGACGAGGGGCCCGGCACACCCACGCCGTAGCCTGGGACGGTGACGTCCCCTGCGCGCGCCCTGCGGCTCTGTCTCCTGCTCGTCGCGGCCGTCCTGGTCGCGTCGGCGTGCTCCGCGGCCGCCGACCAGGCGCCGCCGCCCGAGGTGCGGCCGTTCCCGGCCGACGCCGTCGCCGACTACCAGCTGGGCGGTGCCTACCGACCGGCCGACGACGTCACCGTGGTCGTCCGCGACCGGACGGCTCCGGCCGACCCCGACCGGTACTCGGTCTGCTACGTCAACGCCTTCCAGACGCAGCCGGGCGACCTCGGCTGGTGGACGAAGCACCACCCCACTCTGCTGCTGCGGAAGGGCGGACGTCTGGTGCGCGATCCCGGCTGGCCCGACGAGGTGCTGCTGGACCAGCGCACCGCGGCACGTCGGGCGGCCATCGTCGCGGTGGTCGCGCGCTGGTTCCGGGCGTGTGCCCGCGATGGCTACGCGGCGGTCGAGCCCGACAACCTCGACGCGTGGACGCGATCGAAGGGGCTGCTGACGCGCCGCCAGACGGAGGCGACGGCACGTGCCCTCGTGCGCGCCGCGCACGACGCCGGGCTGGCGATCGCCCAGAAGAACACCCCCGACCTGGACGGCCGGGCGCTCGGCTTCGACTTCGCCGTGGCCGAGGAGTGCGAGGTGTACCGCGAGTGCGCCGCCTACACCGACGTGTACGGCTCGGCCGTCGTGGAGGTCGAGTACACCGACAACGGCCGCCGGGCCTACGCCCGTGCCTGCAGCGAGCGCGCGGGCGAGCACCCCATCCAGCTGCGCGACCGCGACGTGCTGCCGCGTGGTGCCCGTGGGCACGTCTCGCGACACTGCTGAGCCGATCCCCGGGGCCGCTGGGAGGATGGTGCGCGTGAGCGGCCACTACTTCGACGACCGTCCCGACGGACCCGACCAGCGCCGCACCGTCGCGGTCGAGGCCTGGGGGCATCGGCTCACCTGCACCACGAGCACGGGCGTGTTCTCCGGCGACCACCTCGACCACGCCACGCGGATCCTGCTGGAGTCCGCCGACCCGCCGACGGGCACGGTCCTCGACCTCGGGTCCGGCTGGGGCCCGATCGCGTGCGCCGTCGCGGCGGCGTCGCCTTCGGCGCGGGTGTGGGCGGTCGACGTGAACGAGCGGGCCCGCGAGCTCACCCGGCTCAACGCCGACGCGCTGGCGGCGGACGACGGGGCGCGCGTCCACGTCGCCGCACCGGACGACGTGCCCGGCGACCTGAGGTTCGACGCGATCTGGTCGAACCCGCCGATCCGCATCGGCAAGGACGCCCTGCACGCGCTGCTGCTGCACTGGCTCGACCGGCTCGCCGACGACGGCCACGCCCGGCTGGTCGTGGGCAGGAACCTGGGTGCCGACAGCCTGCAGCGCTGGCTGGTCGGCCAGGGCTGGCCGACCGAGCGCACGGCCAGCAGCAAGGGGTTCCGCGTGCTGACCGTGCGCCGGGGCTGAGGACCCGACCTACTTCGAGGTGATCGTCCGGGCGCGCGACGAGCCCTTGAGCAGCGAGCTGCCCGCGTAGACGGCCTTGATGGTGTGCCGGCCCTTCGAGAGCCGCGGCAGCAGCACCGTCGCCCGGCCGCGCGAGAGGGTCACGGTGGTCACGCGGCGGCGGCCGTCGTAGACCTGCACGGTGCCCGTCGCGCCCACGGGACCGGAGACCCGCACCTTCAACGTCGCGCGCTTGGTCCGCGAGACCGACGTCCCGAGCGCCGTGGAGGTGGTGCTGGTCGACTTGCCCACGGTGGGCGTGCCGACGATCGTGTCGCCCTGGCCGGGCACCGTGACCCTGACGGCCAGCGAACGGCCCAGCGCCGAGGTCGGCACGGTGAAGGTCCGGCCCCGGCCCAGGACCTGCGTGGGATCGCCCATGAACCACTCGTAGGCGACGTCGCTGCGGCTGGTCTGCCAGCCCTCGAAGGAGACCGTCCGCCCGACGGTGGCGGTGCCACCGGTCCGGGGCGCGAACCGCTCGAGGTTCAGCATCCCGGTGCCGCAGCGCGACGTCGTGCAGTTCAGGTCGAACAGCCGGTAGTTCTTCCGCCCGTCGCTGACCACGACCGACGCGTACCGCTTGTCGCGGGCCGGGAAGGGGCTGACGGACCGCTCGAGCGTCTCCTCGACCTTGGCGGGCGACGTCGCGCCCTGGGAGTACAGCAGCGCCGCAGCCGCGGCGACGTGGGGAGCCGCCATGCTGGTGCCCTCGTACTGACGGGCGACGTAGCCGGTGTTCGGGCGGGTCGTGGCGGTGATCAGGCTGGACCAGATGCCGCCGTGGCCTCGTCCGTCGCTCTCGTCGCTCTGCGCGTCCATGATCGTGTCGCCACCAGGTGCCGAGAGGTCGACGGTGGAGCCGGCCTGGGAGTAGTACGACCGGTGCCCGGTGCGGCTGGTCGCGCCGACCGAGACCACGCCGGGGCACGCCGCCGGGACCGAGAGGTTGGCGCTGACGTTCTTGGTGAAGCTGTCGTTGCCCGCCGCCGCGACCACGGTGGCGCCCCGCGACCGCGCGAACGCCAGCGGCTTCGCATAGGCCTTGCAGGCCTGCCGCCGCTGCGCGTCCGTGCGCATCGTGCTGCCGAGCGACATGTTCAGCACCTTCGCCGGCGTCGGGTTCACGGGCGTGCCCGCGAACTCCTTGTCCTCCACCGTGCCGAGGTCGGCCCCGGCCGCCCAGTAGATGCCGTGCATGATGCCCCAGGTGTCGCCCCCGCAGTGGCCGAGGACGCGCACGGGCTGCACCCGGACGCCAGGCGCGACGCCGGCGGTGCCGCGTCCGTTGTCCGCCCTGGCCGCGACGATCCCGGCCACGTGGGTGCCGTGCCACGAGCTGGCGTAGCTCGTGCCCTTCGGCGCGCCGCACTTCCTCGCCCAGGACGCGTCCATCCAGTCACCCGGGTCGGACGGGTCGGGGTCGAGCGCGTCGCCGTCGTCGGCGTTGGTGAAGGTCCCGCGCGTGTGGCACGTCTGCGCTCCCGTCGGGCAGACGTACTCGTCGGTCACCAGGTCGTAGCCGGGGACCAGCTGCCCCGCGAGGTCGGCATGGTTCGCCACGATGCCGGTGTCGAGCACGGCGACGACGGTGTCGCTGCTGCCGCGCGTGGTCTGCCAGAACGACGGAGCGCGCACGCTGTAGCCACCCCTGGACCGGGAGCGGTCCCAGAGGTTGTGCTGGTCGACGAAGTACGGGTCGTCGGTCGAGACGGGCGGTGTGGAGAAGGCCTGCACCCGGTAGTTCGGTGTCGCGAACGCGACGTCGCCGCGCTGCTCGATCGCGTCGGCGACCGCGCTGGCCGTGTCACCCTCGAGCGCTCCGTCGAGCTCCACGAGCGACAGGCCTGCGGCGCCGTCGACCGTGTCGCGCACCTCGACGTCGGACGGGAGCGCGTCGGCGACCGCAGCCTCGACCTTCTCCTGCGACGCCGTGCTCTGCACGATGATGCCCACGGCCTCGGGCTCGGCCGACGGCGCCTGCGCCTCGGCCAGCGCGGCTGCGGCCACCGGCGCCGGGCTGGTCGGCGTGGTCGAGGCGGCCACCGCCGTGGCGGGGAGCAGTGCTGCGAGCACCGCTCCGGTGGCGAGCATGACGACTCCGGACCTGACCACGACGACTCCTCGGTGCAGACGACGAGCGCCCCCGAGTGACACGCCCGGCCCGACCCTATCGGCAGCCGAGCGCTCACCCGACCAGTATCGGGAATCTCGTCCCGTTCCCCGTACGTACGCACGAGGGCCCCCACCGCAGGTGCGGTGGGGGCCCTCGTGACGGGACCTGGGGTCAGGCCTTCGTGGTGTCCTCGTCGGTCGCACCCTCGACGGCCTCGGCAGCTGCCTCGACCTCGGTCTCGGTAGCCGGCTCGGTCTCGGCCTCCGTGGCGGGCGCACCCGCGACGACGTCGGTTTCGACCTCGGCGGAGTCGTCGGCCGCGTTCACCGCGGGCGTCTCCTCGGCCGTCGGCTCCTCGACCGGAGCAGCGCTGCTCGTCGCCGGAGCGGTCGCCTGCGCCGTGAAGGACTTCTCCTCGACGATCTCGATGACGGCCATGGGGGCGTTGTCACCCTTGCGCGGACCGATCTTCGTGATGCGCGTGTATCCGCCGGGACGGCTCGCCATGGCGGGACCGATCTCGGTGAACAGCGTGTGCAGGACGCTCTTGTCACGCACGACCTTGACGACCTGGCGGCGGTTCGCCACCGTGTCGGTCTTGGCCTTCGTGATGAGCTGCTCGGCGTAGGGCCGCAGACGGCGGGCCTTGGCCTCGGTGGTGGTGATGCGGCCGTGCTCGAACAGCGCCGTCGCGAGGTTCGCCAGGATCAGGCGCTGGTGCGACGGGCTGCCGCCGAGGCGGGCTCCCTTGGTGGGCGTGGGCATGTGTCTGTCTCCAGGTCAGTAATACGGTCGATGAGCGAGCAGCTCAGTACTGCTCGTCCTCGGCGAAGCTGGCGTCGTCGTCGTAGGAGTCGAGGACGGCCGACGGGTCGAAACCGGCCGGGCTGTCCTTGAGGGCCAGGCCCATCTCGGCCAGCTTGGCCTTGACCTCGTCGATCGACTTCGAGCCGAAGTTGCGGATGTCGAGCAGGTCCTGCTCCGAGCGCGTGATGAGCTCACCCACGGAGTGGATGCCCTCGCGCTTGAGGCAGTTGTACGAGCGGACCGTGAAGTTGAGCTCCTCGATCGGCAGGGCGAGGTCGGCGGCGAGCTGCTCGTCGACCGGCGACGGGCCGATGTCGATGCCCTCGGCCTCGACGTTGAGCTCACGGGCCAGGCCGAAGAGCTCGACGAGGGTCGAACCGGCCGACGCGATCGCGTCGCGCGGCAGGATCGAGGACTTCGTCTCGACGTCGATGATCAGCTTGTCGAAGTCGGTGCGCTGCTCGACTCGGGTGGCCTCGACCTTGTACGTGACCTTGAGGACCGGGCTGTAGATCGAGTCGACCGGCATGCGCCCGATCTCCTCGTCGCCGGTCTTGTTCTGCACCGCCGAGACGTAGCCGCGGCCGCGCTCGACGACGAGCTCGATCTCCAGGCTGCCCTTCTCGTTCAGCGTGGCGATGTGCAGGTCCTTGTTGTAGACCTCGACGCCCGCGGGGGCCTCGATGTCGCCGGCCGTGGCGACGCCGGGGCCCTGCGCGCGCAGGTACATGACGAACGGCTCGTCGTGCTCGGAGGAGACGACGAGGTTCTTCAGGTTGAGGATGATCTCGGTGACGTCCTCGGTCACGCCGGGGACGGTCGAGAACTCGTGCTGGATGCCGTCGATCTTGATCGACGTGACCGACGCGCCCGGGATGGAGCTGAGGAGCGTGCGGCGCAGCGAGTTGCCGAGGGTGTACCCGAAGCCGGGCTCGAGGGGCTCGATGACGAACCGCGAACGGTTGTCGGCGACGACCTCTTCGGTCAGGACGGGGCGCTGTGCGATGAGCATGGAACTTCCTTTCCGGCTCTCCCGCTATTTGAAGAGCCGGCTCGGTGGAACAGGTCGATCAGATCTTGGAGTAGTACTCCACGATCAGCTGCTCCTGGATGGGGACGGTGATCTGCTCGCGGACCGGGCGCTGGTGCACCAGGATGCGGCCGCGGTCGGCGTCGACGTCGATCCAGCCGGGAACGGTGTCCCGGTCGTGGGTCTCGCGCGCGACGATGAACGGCGTCGTCTCCAGGCTCTTCTGCTTGACATCGATGATGTCGTGCTTGCTGATCTGGAAGGACGGGATGTTCGTCTTCACGCCGTTGACGACGAAGTGACCGTGCGTCACGAGCTGACGCGCGTGGCGGCGCGTGCGGGCGAGGCCGGCACGGTAGACCACGTTGTCGAGACGGCTCTCGAGCAGGATGAGCAGGTTGTCACCCGTCTTGCCCGGCTTGCGGTGAGCGGTCTCGTAGTACTTGCGGAACTGCTTCTCGAGGACGCCGTAGGTGTAGCGCGCCTTCTGCTTCTCCTGCAGCTGGGTGCGGTACTCCGACTCCTTGATGCGGGCACGACCGTGCATGCCCGGGGGGTACGGACGACGCTCGAACGCGGCGTCGCCACCGACGAGGTCGACGCCGAGGCGGCGCGACTTCTTGGTGAGAGGTCCGGTGTAACGGGCCATGATTCAGACTCCTGAGTTCTTCGCGTCCGTCACAGACGACGGTGCTTGGGCGGGCGGCAGCCGTTGTGCGGGCTGGGGGTGACGTCGGAGATGGTGCCGACCTCGATGCCGACGCCGCTCAGCGACCGGATCGCCGTCTCGCGACCCGAGCCCGGGCCCTTCACGAAGACGTCGACCTTCTTCATCCCGTGCTCCATCGCCTGGCGACCGGCGGCCTCGGCCGCCATGCCCGCCGCGAAGGGCGTGGACTTGCGCGAGCCCTTGAAGCCGACGGTCCCGCCGGAGGCCCACGCGATCACGGCGCCCGAGGGGTCCGTGATCGTCACGTGCGTGTTGTTGAACGTGCTCTTGATGTGGGCCTGGCCCTGGACGACGTTCTTCTTCTCCTTGCGGCGCACCTTCTTGGCGCCGGTGTTCTTCGGAGGCATCTAGATCACTTCTTCTTTCCGGCGACGGTGCGCTTCGGACCCTTGCGGGTGCGCGCGTTGGTCTTCGTGCGCTGGCCGCGGACGGGCAGGTGCGCACGGTGGCGACGGCCCTGGTACGAACCGATCTCCATCTTGCGACGGATGTCGGCCGTGACCTCACGGCGCAGGTCGCCCTCGACCTGGTAGTTGGCCTCGATGTGGTCACGCAGCGCGACGAGGTGGTCGTCGGTCAGCTCGTGGACCCGCAGGTCGGGGCTGATGCCGGTGGCGGCGAGGGTGTCGGTGGCGCGGGTGCGCCCGACGCCGAAGATGTAGGTGAGTGCGATCTCGATGCGCTTGTCGCGCGGGAGATCGACTCCGACGAGGCGTGCCATGGTGGCAGTTCCTTCCGGTACGGCAGAGGTGTCGTCACCTGAGGCGCCCCAGCTGCCTCCAGGACCCGTTCCTTGGGGGTCCTGAGCCGGGCCCCGGCCTCTGCGCCGGGGGTGACCCGTCGCCGGTCCTGTCTCCAGGGGGCGTCGGGAGCCGTCAGATGTTCAGTGGGTCGCGGTGAAGAAGTGCGATCAGCCCTGGCGCTGCTTGTGCCGGGGGTTCTCGCAGATCACCATGACGCGGCCGTGGCGACGGATCACCTTGCACTTGTCACAGATCTTCTTCACGCTCGGGTTGACCTTCATCGAGAAGCTCTCTCTTCTTCAGTCTGAACGTGTTCGGTGTGCAGTTGTGGCGTGCTCGACGGTGTCGTTCCCGACGTGTCGATCACTTGTAGCGGTAGACGATCCGTCCACGGCTGAGGTCGTACGGCGACAGCTCCACCACGACCCGGTCCTCGGGGAGGATGCGGATGTAGTGCTGGCGCATCTTGCCGCTGATGTGCGCCAGGACCTTGTGGCCGTTGGCCAGCTCGACCCGGAACATCGCGTTCGGGAGTGCCTCGACGACAGCACCCTCCATCTCGATGACGCCTTCTTTTTTCGCCATGGACCTCAGCTTCTCGGTTGATCGTCAGGGACGGCCCGGGCACGCGCGAGGACCCGCGACTCCGAGGAGCCGCTTCCGACGAGGGGTGAACCACGAGGGCAGGGGTCGATGCGCCCGACATAGGCCGACAGGGAAGTCTACGTCGGTCGGGGCACTCGTTTCAAATCGAGGGTCGGCGGGCGCTGGCACCGCACCGCCGACGCGCGTGAGGATGGGCCGATGAGGCTGGAGAACAACGTCGGCGTGCTCGGGGTGCGGCTGCCGACGTGAGTGGTGGTCAGCCCGTGTAGCGGTCGATGAGGCGCGACAGCACGATCGCGGTGTCGGTGTGGTCGACGTTGTCGACCTCGGTGCGCACCCGCTCGAGCGCCCGCTCCAGGTCGCGCACGTCGCGCGCGACGATCCGCAGGATCGCGTCGGCCTGGCCCGACACGGTGGCGGCCGCGTGGATCTCGGGGATCCTCGCGAACGCGGACCCGAGGGCCTCGGGCGTGATCGTGCCGCGACAGTGGACCTCCACGTAGGCCTCGACGGCCCAGCCCATGAGGTCGGGGTCGACGACCGCGGTGAAGCCCTTCACGACACCGTCGGCGACCAGCCGGTCGACCCGACGCTTGACCGCCGGGGCCGACAGGCCGACGTCGGCGGCGATCCGGGCGTAGCCGGCCCGGCCGTCGCGCACGAGGTGGTCGATGATCCGGCGGTCGACGTCGTCCATGGACCCATGGTGCAACAAATCGCCGCTCCTGGCCCCAGAACGTCAGGTTCCTGCGCAAGGACGCGCAGTTTCGAACTCTCAGATCACCAGAGCGGCGAACTACGATGGATTCGTTGCGTCGCAGGGGTGACGCCACTGATCCAGGAGGTCACCGTGACCGTGCTCGAGACCCGTCCCGCCACCCACGTCCCGGTGAGTCCCTCACCTGCCCGCCAGGTCACCCGGACCGCCCGGACCCGCACGTACCTCATGTGCGCACCGACCCACTTCGACGTCACCTACGCGATCAACGCGTGGATGCGGCCGGGGGTCGCCGTCGACCGCCGGCGCGCGCTCGTCCAGTGGGAGGTGCTGCGCCAGACGTACAGCGCGCTGGGCCACCGGGTGCACGTGCTCGACGGGGTGCCCGGCCTGCCCGACATGGTGTTCGCCGCCAACGGCGCGACGGTCGTCGGTGGGCGCGCGTACGGCGCTCGGTTCCGTCACCCCGAGCGGGCCGCCGAGGCCGTCGAGCACGCCGCCTGGCTCCGGGGGCAGGGCGTCGCCGTCGCCGACCCCACGCAGACCAACGAGGGCGAGGGCGACTTCCTCGTGCTCGGCTCGATGATCCTGGCGGGCACGGGCTTCCGGACGAGCCTGCACGCGCACGTCGAGGCGGCCCGCGTGCTCGACCGTCCGGTCGTCAGCCTGCAGCTCGTCGACCCTCGCTTCTACCACCTCGACACCGCCCTGGCCGTGCTCGACGACGGCAACGGCGACGCCCCGGCCGACATCGCCTACCTGCCGTCGGCGTTCTCCGAGCACAGCCGTCGCACGCTGCGCGAGCTGTTCCCGGACGCGGTCGAGTGCACCGAGGAGGACGCCCTCGTGCTCGGGCTCAACGCGGTGAGCGACGGACGCCACGTCGTCGTCCCCGTGCAGGCGCGCACCCTCGCTCGCCAGCTCGAGGAGCGCGGCTACGTGCCGGTCCCCGTCGACGTGAGCGAGCTGCTGAAGGCCGGCGGCAGCGTCAAGTGCTGCACGCAGGAGCACCACTCCTGAGCCCAGGACGCGGGACGCCTCGCGCCAGGCGGCCCGTCAGAGGCGGTAGGTGTCGAGGTCCGCGGACAGCTCGGCGAACAGCGCCTCGTTGAGCCCGAAGACGAGGCGCACCTCGGCGAGGACGTCGAGCCGCTCCTGCGCAGTGAGGTCGAGAGCGTCGAGGCGCTGGCGGTACGCGTCCTTGTACGGCTTCGGCTTCGGCACGTCGACGAACGCGTAGAAGGCGAGACCGTCGTGGTCGAGGTCGAAGGTCCGAGCCAGCACCCGGCCGATCGCACGCCCGCCCGAGAGGTCGCCCAGGTACCGCGTGTAGTGGTGCGCCACGAACCGCGCAGGGTGGTCACGGGTGGTCTCGATCCGCGCGACGTAGGCGTCGGTCGCCGGCGTCGCCGCGTGGCCGGTCCCCCAGTGCGCGACGTCGTCGAGGATCGCCGACGACCGCTCCAGGGCGGGGTCGAGCACGGCGTCGACCACCGGGTGCCCGGCGAGCGCCCGCCCGGCGGCCTCGAGCGCCGCGTACACCCGCTGCAGGCGTGCCAGGTAGTCCGCGTACCCGCGGGGCGACACGCGGCCGGCGAGCAGCTCGCTCATGAAGGCCGAGCCCTCCGCGGACTCGTGCTCACGTCGGGAGCCGTCGCGCAGCAGGCGCGACAACGAGGAGGTGTCCGGCTCGATGATCGTCATGTCTGCCTCTCGTCCACCCCGACCGTACGGGTCGGCCGACCCGTGCTCGAAGCATAGGCTAGGCAACCCTAAGCAGTCCATGGGGGTCCCCGGCGTGGGCGAGCGCCCTCTCACCGCCTGCGCGACCGTCCGCGAGGTCCTGACAGCGACCACTTCCGTCACACAGGTCCCACGCGCCCCCGAAATCCCGTACGCTGCTCGGCGTGTCGCGTTCCCGGGTGCTCTCAGCGCTGCTATCTTCCCTCGCCGCCGTCCTGGTGGCCGGGACGCTGGCCGCTGCGCCCACCGCGCAGGCCGCCTCGACCCTGCTGTGCTCGGGCTACGCGAACTGCCTGCGCGCCGGGTACGACCACCACGGCTACGAGCAGAACCAGCGCACGAGCTACTGGAACATGTACGGCGGCACGAACTGCACGAACTACGTCGCGTACCGCCTCGTCACCACCAACGGCATGCCGAACCGGCGTCCGGCCTCCGGCGTCGGCAACGCCCGCGACTGGGGCACGACGATGGCCTCCATCACCGACGCGACGCCCGCGGTCGGCTCCGTCGCCTGGTGGGGCCGCACCGGCAACCACGTCGCGTACGTCGAGCGGGTCGCCTCCCCCACCGAGATCATCGTCTCGGAGTCGAACTGGGGTCGCGACTTCGACCACCGGCGGATCACGAAGTCCGGGTCCGGCTGGCCGGACGGCTTCATCCACTTCGCCGATCCCGACGTCACCCCCCGCTTCACCTCGGCCCCGAGACCCACGTTCGCCGGCGCCGAGAAGGTCGGCAGCCTGCTGACGGCGCGAGCCGGCTCCTGGTCGCCGACGGCCACCCTGACCTACCAGTGGGTCGCCGACGGCACGCCGATCCGCGGGGCCACCGCGTCGACCTACCGGCTGACCGCGGCCGAGCGCGGCCGCAAGGTCCACGTCGTCGTCACCGGGCGGCGCGCCGGGTACCCGGCGACGGCCTCCACGTCGGCGCGCACGTCCAAGCCGATCGCGGCAGGCGACTTCGGCACGACCGCACGACCGACGCTGACGGGCACGGAGCGCGTGGGCGCCCAGCTGGTCGCGTCCGCTCCCGCCTGGAAGCCTGCTGCCACGCTCGATTACCAGTGGTACGCCGACGACGAGATCATCCCCGGGGCCACGAGCAGCACCCTGCCGCTCGACGCCGGCCTGCTCGGGCAGCGCATCGGCGTGGTCGCCACGGGCTCGCGTCCGGGCTACAACACGCAG
The DNA here is from genome assembly GCF_001628525.1 of Aeromicrobium sp. REDSEA-S38_B2. Lineage (NCBI taxonomy): Bacteria > Bacillati > Actinomycetota > Actinomycetes > Propionibacteriales > Nocardioidaceae > Aeromicrobium > Aeromicrobium sp. REDSEA-S38_B2. Next base: position 29,986 of record NZ_LUNH01000023.1, read on the forward strand.
GTGCTGGAGTCCGCCTCCGTGACCGACCCGGTCGCCCCGGGCGTCTTCGACCTCGCGCCGGCACCGGTCGTCGCGGGCACGTCCGCGGTCGGGTCGGTCCTCACCGCGAGCACGGCGGCGTGGTCGCCGACGGCCACGCTCGCCTACCAGTGGTTCTCCGACGACACCCCGATCGCCGGCGCCACGACGGCGCGCTACACCGTGACCCCGGACGATCGAGGGCACCGTCTGCACGTCGTCGTCACCGGCTCGCGCACCGCCTACACGACCACGCAGGTCGCGTCCCAGCCCACCGACGCCGTCGCGCCCGGGCAGTTCACGACGACGGCGCGCCCGGTGCTGTCCGGTGCGGCCCAGGTGGGCACCACGCTGCAGGTCCGGACCGACGCCTGGTCGCCGGTCGCCACCTTCACCTACCAGTGGTTCGCCGACGGCCGCCCGATCCCCGGCGCCACCGGCACCAGCTACCGCCTGACGTCCGCGGACCGCGGCAAGCGCATCCGCGTGGCGGTCACGGGCACGCGCGACGGCTACGTCACCCGCACGCTGTCGTCGAGCCGGACCACCCCGCCCGTCCAGGCGGCACCGGTGGCGTTCAGGACGGTGCACCGGCCGGTGCTCTCCGGGGCGGCCCAGGTGGGTGCGGTGCTGCGAGCGAGCACCCCGGCGTGGTCCCCCGTGGCCACCTTCAGCTACCGCTGGTACGCCAACGGCCGACTCATCGCCGGCGCGACCGGGAGTGCCTACCGCCCGGTGGCCGCCGACCGCGGCAAGCGCATCCACGTGACGGTCACGGGCAGCCGCAGCGGCTACGTCGCCCGCACGATCGCCTCGACCCGCACGACCGCGCCGGTCGTCGCCGCCCCGCGTCGCTGAACCGCGACGGCTACGACGCGTCGTCGCCCGCGTAGGGCACACCGAGCTCGGCGAGCCGCGCACGCCCGCCGTCGAGCGCCGTCAGCACCCATGCGCCGTCGGCGGTCCAGGTGACCGTGTGCTCCCAGTGGGCGGCCCAGGACCCGTCGTCGGACACGACCGTCCAGTGGTCGTCGAGGGTGCGGGTGTCGGCCGAGCCGAGCGTGACCATCGGCTCGACGGCCAGGACGAGACCGGGCACGATGCGCGGACCCTTGCCGGCTCGCCCGACGTTCGGCACGTCGGGCGCCTGGTGCATGGCCGTGCCGATGCCGTGCCCCGTGTAGCCGTCGGCGATGCCGTAGTCACCGGCCGAGCGCACGCTGCGCTCGATCGCGTGGCTCACGTCGCCGACGCGTCGGCCCACGCCGCCCGCGGCGATGCCGGCCCAGAGCGCCCGCTCGGTGTTGTCGACGAGCTGCTGCACCTCGGGGGCGACCTCGCCGACGGTGACGGTCACGGCGGAGTCGCCGTGCCATCCGTCGACGATCGCGCCGCAGTCGATCGAGACCACGTCGCCCTCGCGCAGGACCCGCGACCCGGGGATGCCGTGCACGACCTCGTCGTTGACCGACGCACAGATGACGCCGGGGAAGCCCGGCACGCCGGGCTCGGCGCCGTAGTGGAGGAAGTTCGACGTCGCGCCGTGTGCGCGGATGGTGTCGTGCGCGACGACGTCGAGCTCGGCCGTCGGCACCCCGGGTGCGACGGTCTCGCGGACCGCCTCGAGCGCGTGCGCGACGACGAGTCCGGCGCGGCGCATGAGCGCCACCTGCTCGGGCGTCTTGATCTCGATGCCGCGACCGAACACGGTCTCCCCCGGACTCGGGTCAGAGGCCGAGTGCGGCGTCGATGCGCGCCTCGACCTCGTCGACCGTGCCCATGCCGTCGACCTCACGCAGCAGGCCACGCTCGCGGTACACCGGCAGCAAGGGCGCCGTCTCTGCGATGTAGACCTCCTGGCGGTGCCGGATGACGTCCTCGGTGTCGTCGGCGCGCCCGCTGGTCTCGGCCCGCTTCAGCAGCCGGGCGATCAGCTCCTCGTGGTCGACCGTCAGCACGAGCACGTGGTCGAGCCCGGAGCCGAGGTCGGCGAGGATCCGGTCGAGGGTCGAGACCTGCTCGAGCGTGCGCGGGTACCCGTCGAGGATGAAGGACTCGCGTGCGTCGTCCTGGGCGAGGCGGTCCTGCACCATGGCGTTCGTGACCTCGTCGGGCACGTACTCCCCCGCGTCCATGTAGCGCTGCGCGGTCCGGCCGAGCTCGGTCTGCTGCTGCACGTTCGCCCGGAAGATGTCGCCGGTCGAGACGTGCGCGCCCTGGATCCGCTGCGCCAGCGTCGCCGCCTGGGTGCCCTTGCCGGCACCGGGCGGACCCATGATGAGGAGACGAGTCACCGCAGGAACCCTTCGTAGTTGCGCTGCTGGAGCTGGCTCTCGATCTGCTTCACCGTGTCGAGGCCGACGCCCACGATGATGAGGATCGAGGTGCCGCCGAACGGGAAGTTCTGGCTGGCGCCGAGCAGCGCCACGGCCACCATCGGGATCAGGGCGATGAAGCCCAGGTACACCGCGCCCGGCGCCGTGATGCGGCTCAGGACGTACGCCAGGTAGTCCTGCGTCGGACGGCCGGCACGGATGCCGGGGATGAAGCCGCCGTACTTGCGCATGTTGTCGGCGACCTCCTCCGGGTTGAAGGTGATCGCCACGTAGAAGTAGGCGAAGAACACGATCAGCGCGAAGTAGGTGATCATGTAGTACGGGTGGTCACCACGCACGAAGTGGTCGGTGATGAACACCGCGCCCGGTCCGTCGGGTCGGAACTGCGCGTACAGCGCCGGCAGGTACAGCAGGCTCGAGGCGAAGATGACCGGGATGATGCCGGCCTGGTTCACCTTCAGCGGGATGTAGGTCGAGGAGCCGCCGAACATCCGGCGCCCGACCATGCGCTTGGCGTACTGGACCGGGATCCGGCGCTGCGCCTGCTCGATGAGGATGACGGCCGCGACGATCACGAGACCGACGAGCACCACGACGGAGAACGTCGCCCAGCCCTTCTGCTCCTTGATCAGCCACATGGCGCCGGGGAACGTCGCGACGACCTGCGTGAAGATCAGGATCGACATGCCGTTGCCGACGCCGCGGTCGGTCACGAGCTCGCCGAGCCACATGATGACGGCGGTGCCCGCGACCATGGTGAGGACGATCAGCAGGAAGGCCGGGATGCTGTCGGGTCGGTAGAGCAGCTGGCCGCAGTCGACGCCACCGAACAGCTGGCCGCTGCGCGCGAGCGCCACGATGCCCGTGGCCTGCAGGACGGCGAGGCCGAGCGTCAGGTAGCGGGTGTACTGCGTGATCTTCGCCTGGCCGGACTGGCCCTCCTTCTTGAGGGCCTCCAGCCGCGGGATGACGACGACGAGCAGCTGCAGGATGATGCTCGCGGTGATGTAGGGCATGATGCCCAGCGCGAACACGGTCAGCTGCAGGAGCGCGCCGCCGGAGAAGACGTTGATGAGCGCGAAGAGGCTGCTGTTCTCGCCCTGCGAGGCAAGGTCGACGCAGCGCTGCACGTTGCTCACGTTGATGCCGGGGGCCGGCAGGGTCGAGCCGAACCGGAACAGCACGATCACGGCGAGCACGAACAGCAGCTTGCGTCGAAGGTCAGGCGTCTTGAACGCGTTGACGAAGGCGCTGAGCACCGGGTGTCCTCCTCGATCGTGGGCCCCTGGCGGGACCTCGGCGACTCTAACAGTCAGTTCTCGCAGATCGGCCGTTGCCCGGTCGTTGCACCCCACGCGTGGGGCGGGCGCCCGGGACGGGCCGCGGCCTGCGAGGGCCGGACGACGAACGACGGCGAGGTCCGGTGGCCGCTAGGGCCACGAACCTCGCCGTCGTCTCGTCAGAGCGTCATTCAGAGCTCGGTCGCGCTGCCGCCGGCGGCCTCGATCTTGCTGCGGGCCGAGCCGGAGAACTTGTGGGCGGTCACCTGGACGGCCACGGAGAGGTCACCCTCGCCGAGCACCTTGACCAGCTGGCCCTTGCGAACCGCGCCCTTCGCGACCAGCGCGTCGACGTCGATGGCGCCACCCTCGGGGAAGAGGGTGCCGATGCGCTCGACGTTGACGACCTGGTACTCCTCGCGGAAGGGGTTCTTGAACCCCTTCAGCTTCGGCAGACGCATGTGGAGCGGGATCTGTCCACCCTCGAAGCCGGCGGACACCTGGTAGCGGGCCTTGGTGCCCTTGGTGCCGCGACCGGCGGTCTTGCCCTTGGAGCCCTCACCGCGACCCACGCGGGTCTTGGCGGTCTTGGCACCGGGGGCGGGGCGCAGGTGGTGAAGCTTCAGCGCCATGTCAGTCAACCTCCTTGACGGCCACGAGGTGCGGGATGGTGTTCGCCATGCCGCGGATCTCGGGGCGGTCCTCCTTGACGACGACGTCGCCGATGCGCTTCAGACCCAGCGACCGCAGCGTGTGGTGCTGGTTCTGCGGGCGACCGATCGCCGAACGAACCTGGGTGATCTCGAGGCGCGCCATCAGACACCGACCTCGGCGGGCGCGTTCTGCGCCTCCTTGATGCCCTCGGCCTGAGCCTTGAGCAGGGCCGACGGGGCGACGTCCTCGACCGCGAGGCCACGACGCTGCGCGACCGCGTCGGGCGACTCCAGGCCCTTGAGGGCCTCCACCGTCGCGTGGACGATGTTGATGGAGTTCGACGAGCCGAGCGACTTGCTCAGGACGTCGTGGACACCGGCGGCCTCGAGCACTGCACGCACCGGGCCACCGGCGATGACGCCGGTACCGGGCGACGCAGGACGCAGGAAGACGACACCGGCCGCCTTCTCGCCCTGCACCGGGTGCGGGATGGTGCCCTGGATGCGCGGGACGCGGAAGAAGTTCTTCTTCGCCTCCTCGACACCCTTGGAGATCGCCGTGGGGACCTCCTTGGCCTTGCCGTAGCCGACACCGACCTGGCCGTCACCGTCGCCGACGATCACGAGGGCGGTGAAGCTGAAGCGACGACCACCCTTCACGACCTTGGCGACACGGTTGATCGTGACGACCTTCTCGATGTAGTTGGACTTGTCGCCGCCGCGGTCGCCTCGACCACCGCGACGGTCTCCGCCTCCGCGGCGGTTACCACTCTGCTGGGCGCTCATGCGGCACTCCCCATGTCGTAGTTGTTCGTCTTGGTGGACATCAGAACTCCAGCCCACCCTCGCGCGCGCCGTCGGCCAGGGCGGCCACGCGACCCGCGTAGCGGTTGCCCGCGCGGTCGAAGACGACGGCCTCGATGCCGGCAGCCTTCGCACGGTCGGCGACGAGCTCGCCGACCTTCTTCGCCTTGGCGGTCTTGTCGCCGTCGAAGGCGCGCAGGTCGGCCTCGAGGGTCGAGGCCGAGGCCAGCGTGTGTCCCTCGAGGTCGTTGACGACCTGGGCCACGATGTGCTTGCTGGAGCGGGTCACGACGAGACGAGGACGCTCGGGCGAGCCGTGCAGCTTCTTGCGGCCACGGATCTGGCGACGCGCGCGCGACGTGGCGCGGGCCGAGCGACCCTTGACCTGCTTGATGGAGACGGCCATCACTTACCAGCCTTTCCAGCCTTGCGCAGCACGCGCTCGCCGGCGTAACGGACACCCTTGCCCTTGTAGGGCTCGGGCTTGCGGATCTTGCGGATGTTCGCGGCGACCTCGCCGACCGACTGCTTGTCGATGCCGATGACCGAGAACTTGGTGGGGGCCTCCACGTTGAACGTGATGCCCTCGGGGGCCTTGACGATCACGGGGTGGCTGAAGCCGAGCGCGAACTCGAGCTCCGTCGGGCCCTTGGACAGGACGCGGTAGCCGACGCCCACGATCTCGAGCTTCTTCTCGTAGCCGTCGGTGACGCCGACGACCATGTTGCTGATGAGCGTGCGGCTCAGGCCGTGCAGGGCCTTGCTGCGACGCTCGTCGTCGGGACGCTGGACCTCGAGGCTGCCGTCCTCACCACGGTTGACCGTGATGGGCTCGGCGACGCGGTGCGAGAGCTCGCCCTTGGGGCCCTTGACGCGGACGTCCTGACCCTCGATGGTGACCTCGACGCCGTTCGGGACGGCGACGGGAAGCTTGCCGATGCGCGACATGTGTGTGCTCCTCCCTCACCAGACGTAGGCGAGGACTTCTCCGCCTACACCCTTGGTCGTGGCCTGACGATCGGTCAGCAGGCCCTGGCTGGTCGAGATGATGGCGACGCCCAGTCCACCGAGCACCTTCGGGAGGTTCGTGGACTTGGCGTACACCCGCAGGCCCGGCTTGCTGATGCGGCGGATGCCGGCGATCGAGCGCTCGCGCTGGGGGCCGTACTTGAGGGTCACGTGGAGGGACTTGCCCACCTCGCCCTCGGCGGGCTCGACGACCTTGTAGTCGGTGATGTACCCCTCCTGCTTCAGCAGGGCGAGCACGCCCTCCTTCAGCTTGGAGTAGGGCGCCGACACGTCGTCGTGGTACGCCTGGTTGCCGTTGCGGATCCGCGTGAGCAGGTCCGCGATCGGGTCGGTCATGGTCATGTGATGTTTCCGTTCCTGCCGTGGTTTCGCATCCCGTCCCCGGGCCCGGGTTCCCGGACGGGTGAGGGAGGACCTGCGACGGTCGTGGTGGAAGGGGTGGTGGTCAGCGGCACGAGGCCGACGAGTTCACCAGGAGGACTTGGTCACTCCGGGCAGCTCGCCGCGGTGGGCCATCTCGCGCAGGCAGATCCGGCACAGGCCGAACTTGCGGTACACGGACTTCGGACGGCCGCAGCGCTGGCAGCGCGTGTAGCCACGGACCGCGAACTTCGGCTTGCGGGCCGCCTTGATCTTGAGGCCGGTCTTCGCCATGTCAGTTCTCCTTGAAGGGGAAGCCCAGCTGCTTCAGCAGCGCGCGACCCTCGTCGTCGTTGGTGGCGGTGGTGACGATGGTGATGTCCATGCCCCGCGACCGGTCGATCTTGTCCTGGTCGATCTCGTGGAACATGACCTGCTCGGTCAGACCGAACGTGTAGTTGCCGCGACCGTCGAACTGCTTGCCGTTGAGGCCGCGAAAGTCGCGGATACGGGGCAGCGCCAGCGTGAGCAGGCGGTCGAGGAACTCCCACATGCGGTCGCCGCGCAGCGTGACGTGCGCACCGATCGGCATGCCCTCGCGCAGCTTGAACTGCGCGATGGACTTGCGAGCCTTGGTGACCTGCGGCTTCTGGCCGGTGATCGCCGTGAGGTCGCGGATGGCGCCCTCGATGAGCTTGCCGTCGCGGGCAGCCTCGCCGACACCCATGTTGACGACGATCTTCGTCAGTCCGGGCACCTGCATGACGTTCGCGTGGTTGAACTCCTCGCGCAGCGCCGGGAGGATCTCCTCGCGGTACTTGGCCTTCAGCCGCGGAGCGGTGGTCGTCTCAGCCATGCTCAGATCTCCTTTCCGGTCTTGGAGGACACGCGCACGGAGCGCTGCGCCTCGTAGCTGGAACCGTCGGGACGGTTCTTGGTGACGTCGTCGCGGCGGTGCGAGACGCGCGTCGTGGTCTTGTCGCCGTCGACGTCGACGACGAGCATCACGTTCGAGACGTGGATGGGGGCCTCACGCGTGATGATGCCGCCCTGGGTGCCGTCGGCACCGGCGCGGGTGTGGCGCTTGATGCGGTTCACGCCCTCGACGATGACGCGCTCGCGCTCGGCGAGCACCTCGATGACCTTGCCCTCGACGCCCTTGTCGGCACCCGCGATGACCTTGACCTGGTCACCCTTGCGGATCGACAGCGTTCGCTTGTTGCGCGCCATGTTCAGAGCACCTCCGGGGCGAGCGAGATGATCCGCATGAACTTCTTGTCGCGCAGCTCGCGGCCCACGGGGCCGAAGATGCGCGTTCCACGCGGGTCGCCGTCGGCCTTGAGGATGACGGCGGCGTTCTCGTCGAACTTGATGTACGAGCCGTCCGGACGGCGGCGCTCCTTGACGGTGCGCACGACCACGGCCTTGACGACGTCGCCCTTCTTGACGTTGCCGCCGGGGATGGCGTCCTTGACGGTGGCGACGATGGTGTCGCCGATACCGGCGTAGCGTCGACCCGAGCCGCCGAGCACGCGGATGCAGAGGATCTCCTTCGCACCGGTGTTGTCGGCGACCTTGAGTCGCGACTCCTGCTGAATCATCTGTCTCTCACTTCGCCTTCTCGAGGATCTCCACGACGCGCCAGCGCTTGGTGGCCGACAGCGGGCGGGTCTCCTGGATGAGCACACGGTCGCCGACGCCGGCCGCGTTGGCCTCGTCGTGCGCCTTGAGCTTCACGTTGCGTCGCAGCACCTTGCCGTACAGCGGGTGCTTCACGCGGTCCTCGACGATGACGACGACGGTCTTGTCCATCTTGTCGCTCGTGACGAGGCCCTCGCGCACCTTGCGGTAGTTGCGGGTGGTCTCGGTGTTCGTGGTCACGGTGTCCTTATCGCTCGTGCTCATGCCTCGACCGCCTCGATGATGCCCAGCTCGCGCTCGGTCAGCACCGTGTAGATGCGGGCGATCTCGCGGCGGACCGTCTTCAGACGAGCCGTGTTGTCGAGCTGTCCCGTGGCGTTCTGGAAGCGCAGGTTGAACAGCTCTTCCTTGGCCTCGCGCAGCTTGGTCTCCAGAGCCTCGGCATCGAGGCCGCGCAGCTCTGCGGCAGTGGTCTTCGCAGCCATGCTCAGAACCCTCCCTCGGTGTCGCGGGTGATGAAGCGCGCCTTCATGGGCAGCTTGTGGATGGCGCGACGCATCGCCTCGCGCGCAACGTCCTCGGAGACACCCGAGAGCTCGAACATGACGCGTCCGGGCTTGACGTTCGCGACCCACCACTCGGGCGAGCCCTTGCCGGAGCCCATGCGGGTCTCGGCCGGCTTCTTGGTCAGCGGGCGGTCGGGGTAGATGTTGATCCACACCTTGCCGCCACGCTTGATGTGACGCGTCATGGCGATACGAGCGGACTCGATCTGACGGTTGGTCACGTAGTGACCCTCGACCGCCTGGATGCCGAAGTCGCCGAACGCCAGCTCCGTGCCGCCCTTCGCCATGCCGCGGCGCTTGGGGTGGTGCTGCTTGCGGTACTTGACCCTACGAGGCATCAACATCAGGACTGCCCTCCTTCGGTGGCAGCGCCGGCGCCGGCCGTGGCAGGAGCCTCGGCGGCGGGAGCGGCCTGCTCGGCCTGGGGAGCACCCTGGCCGGCCTGGTCGTCACGAGCGGGACGGCGCCCGCGCTGGGGGCGACGGCTGCCGGGAGCGGCGGCGCGACGCGCGGCCTCGGCCTCGCGCTCGGCGCGCGTGCCCGCGACCTCACCCTTGTAGATCCACACCTTGACGCCGATGCGACCGAAGGTGGTCTTGGCCTCGTAGAAGCCGTAGTCGACGTCGGCGCGGAGCGTGTGCAGGGGCACGCGGCCCTCGCGGTAGAACTCCGAGCGGCTCATCTCGGCGCCGCCGAGACGGCCCGAGCACTGGATGCGGATGCCCTTGGCGCCGGAGCGCATGGTCGTCTGCATCGCCTTGCGCATCGCACGACGGAACTGCACGCGACCGCTCAGCTGCTCGGCCACGCCCTGCGCGACGAGCTGGGCGTCGAGCTCGGGCTGCTTGACCTCGAGGATGTTGAGCTGCACCTGCTTGCCGGTGAGCTTCTCCAGCTCGCCACGGATGCGGTCGGCCTCGGCGCCACGGCGACCGATGACGATGCCCGGACGCGCGGTGTGGATGTCGACGCGGACGCGGTCACGCGTGCGCTCGATCTCCACGCGGCTGATGCCGGCGCGGTCCATGCCCTTGGTGAGGAGCTTGCGGATCTTGACGTCCTCGCCGACGTAGCTGCTGTACAGCTTGTCGGCGTACCAGCGGCTCTTGTGGTCGGTGGAGATGCCCAGGCGGAAGCCGTGCGGGTTGATCTTCTGGCCCATGGTCAGCGACCGCCCTTCTTGGTGTTCTTGCGCGACTGCGGCACGTCGGCGGACGGCTGCACGACGACGGTGAGGTGGCTGGTGCGCTTGAGGATGCGGCTGGCCGAACCCTTCGCGCGCGGACGCCACCGCTTCATCGTCGGGCCCTCCTCGACCAGGAGCGTGGAGATCACGAGGTCGGACGCGTCCAGGCCCTCGGTGGTCACCGCGTTCGCGACGGCGGACTCGACCAGCTTGTAGAAGTTGGAGGCGACGGCCTGCGGGGCGAACTGCAGGATGGCGAGCGCCTCCTGCGTGTCCATGCCGCGGACCAGGTCGCCGACACGGCGAGCCTTCTGCGGGGTGACCCGCACGAAGCGGGCCACGGCGAACGCGCCCGCGGCGTCGCCCAGCAGGCGCGCACGACGCTCGCTCACGTTCTCTCGGGTAGCTGCACTCATCGCCTCTTGGCCTTTCGGTCGTCCTTCTCGTGACCGCGGAAGGTGCGGGTGGGGGCGAACTCGCCCAGCTTGTGCCCGACCATCGCGTCGGTGATGAACACGGGGACGTGCTTGCGGCCGTCGTGCACGGCGATCGTGTGTCCGATGAAGGACGGCAGGATCATCGAGCGACGCGACCAGGTCTTGATCACGGTGTGGGTTCCGGCATCGTTCTGAGCGTCCACCTTCTTCTCGAGGTGGCCGTCGACGAAGGGACCCTTCTTCAAACTACGGGGCATTCTCTACTCCTGGATTCCTGAGCTCGTCGAGGCTCAGCGGCCGGACTTGCGGCGGCGGACGATCATCTGGTCACTGGCCTTGCGCTTGCGCGTACGGCCCTCGGGCTTGCCCCAGGGCGAGACCGGGTGGCGACCACCCGAGGTCTTGCCCTCACCGCCACCGTGCGGGTGGTCGATCGGGTTCATGGCCACACCACGGACGGTCGGGCGCTTGCCCTTCCAGCGGTTGCGGCCGGCCTTGCCCCAGTTGATGTTGGACTGCTCGGCGTTGCCGACCTCGCCGATGGTGGCGCGGCAGCGGACGTCGACGTAGCGCATCTCGCCGGAGGGCAGACGCAGCTGGGCGCGCGAACCCTCCTTGGCGACGAGCTGCACGCGCACACCGGCGGAGCGGCCCATCTTGGCGCCACCACCCGGACGCAGCTCCACGGCGTGGATCTGCGTGCCGACGGGGATGTTGCGCAGCGGCAGGTTGTTGCCGACCTTGATGTCCGCGGTCGGGCCGGCCTCGATGGCCTGGCCCTGGCGGATGCCGTCGGGCGCGATGATGTAGCGCTTCTCGCCGTCGGCGTAGTGCAGGAGCGCGATGCGCGCGGTGCGGTTGGGGTCGTACTCGATGTGAGCGACCTTGGCCGGCACGCCGTCCTTGTCGTAGCGCTCGGCGAAGTCGGCGACGCTGGAGCCCCGACGGCCCGGCGTGGTCGGCTTGTACTTACGGATAGCCATGTCTGATCAGTCCTCAGCTCGGGCTCGAGAAGATGTCGATGCTCTGGCCAGCGGCGACGCTCACGATGGCCCGCTTGGTGTCCTTGCGCTTGCCGAGCCCGTTGCGGGTGCGGCGCGTCTTGCCCTTGCGGTTCAGCGTGTTCACGGCCGTCACCTTGACGCCGAACACGTTCTCGACGGCGATCTTGATCTCCGTCTTGTTCGCGTCCGGGTGAACCAGGAACGTGTACTTGTTGTCGTCGATGAGCGCGTACGTCTTCTCGGAGACGACGGGCGCGATCAGGACGTCGCGGTGGTCCTTGTGCAGGGTGCTCATGCGGTCACTCACCAGCCTTCTCGAAACCGGCGGCCTGCGCGGTCTCCTCGGTGTCGAACCAGACCTCGGCGACCGTCTGGTCGTACCAGGGGCTGTCCGGCGTGTGGAACTTCATCGAGTCGACGTTGCCCTTGATCTCGTGACCCTTGGGCGCGTTGCCGCTCTTGAGCGGGGCCTTGGAGCCGGGGCCGTAGGGCTGCGTCTTGGTCGCGCCCTCCGCGCCGGACTCCTCGGTCGCCGGGGCGGCCTCGGCCTGCGCCGGAGCCTCCTGGGCGGCCGGAGCCTTCTTCGCGGACGCCTTCTTCGCCGGCTTCGCGGCGGGCTTGGCGTCGGCCTCGACGACGGCCGCGCTGAGCGCGATCGTCTCGGCGCCCTCGGTGGAGCGCGCCGCGACGAACGCCTCGAAGGCGTCCTGCGTGAAGATCACGTCGTCGCTGAGCACGACGTCGTAGGTGTTCAGCTGGTCGAAGGTCAGCACGACGAGGTCGGTGACGTTGCGCAGGCTGAGGGCCGTGAGGGCGTCCTCACGGCGCACGACGACGAGCACCCGGCGACGCGTGGTCAGCTCGGCGATCGCGGCGACGGCGGCCTTGGTGGAGGGCGCCTCGCCCGTGACCAGCGACTCGACGACGTGCAGGCGACCCGAGCGGGCCCGGTCGGAGAGGGCGCCGCGCAGGGCGGCGGCCTTCATCTTCTTGGGCGTGCGCTGGTCGTAGCTGCGCGGCGTGGGCCCGTGCACGATGCCACCGCCGGTGAAGTGCGGCGCGCGGATCGAGCCGGCGCGGGCGCGACCCGTGCCCTTCTGGCGCCACGGCTTCTTGCCACCGCCGGACACCTCACCGCGCGACTTGACGTCGTGCGTGCCCTGACGGGCGGCGGCGAGCTGCGCGGTGACGACCTGGTGGATCAGGGGGATGTTCGTCTGCACGCCGAAGATGTCGACGGGCAGCGCGGCATCGATGGTCTTGACAGCCATGGATCAGGCTCCCTTCACGCCGGTGCTGGAGGCGGACTTGACCGCGGAGCGGACCACGACGAGTCCACCCTTCGGGCCGGGGACCGCACCCTTGACGAGGATGACGCCCTTGGCGACATCCACGGCGTGGACGGTCAGGTTCTGGGTGGTGACGGTCTCGGCGCCCATGTGGCCGGCCATGCGCAGACCCTTGAAGACGCGCCCGGGCGTGGCGCACGCACCGATCGAGCCGGGCTTGCGGTGGTTGCGGTGCGCGCCGTGCGAGGCGGACACACCGGCGAACCCGTGACGCTTCATGACGCCGGCGAAGCCCTTGCCCTTGCTGGTGGCGGTCACGTCGACCTCGTCGCCGGCGGCGAAGATCTCCGGGGAGATCTCCTGGCCGAGCGTGTAGTCACCGATCGCCTCGGTGCGGATCTCGACGACGTGACGGCGCGGCGTGACGCCGGCCTTCGCGAAGTGGCCGGCCTGCGGCTTGGTGATCTTGCGGCCGTCGATCTCGCCGAAGCCGATCTGGACGGCGGTGTAGCCGTCGGTCTCGGCGGTGCGGATCTGCGTGACCACGTTCGTCTCGGCGGCGAGGACGGTGACGGGGACGATCTTGCCCTCGTCGTCCCAGACCTGCGTCATGCCGAGCTTGCGGCCGAGGAGGCCGCGCGCGTTGACGGTGGAGGAGGTGCTCATGGTGTTCTCGTCCTCCCTCAGAGCTTGATCTCGATGTCGACACCGGCCGGCAGGTCGAGACGCATGAGCGAGTCGACGGTCTTCGGCGTCGGGTCGATGATGTCGATGAGCCGCTTGTGCGTACGCATCTCGAAGTGCTCGCGGCTGTCCTTGTACTTGTGCGGCGACCGGATCACGCAGAACACGTTCTTCTCGGTCGGCAGGGGCACGGGGCCGGCCACGGAGGCTCCGGTGCGCGTGACCGTGTCGACGATCTTGCGCGCCGAGGTGTCGATCACCTCGTGGTCATAGGCCTTGAGCCGGATACGGATCTTCTGTCCCGCCATGCTCTGGTCGTCCTTACTCTTCGTCAGCTTGGTGTGCCCCTGGGGCTTGTTCTCCCTGGAGGGGATCGCTCCCCTCCGCCCCCCGAGGTCGGGCGTGTCGCGGTGGTGACCACGAGCGTGCGCGAACCTTCTGGAGTTGGGTGGTTGGACTTCCGGTCGCGGGCCGCGGCCTCCAGGGAGTCCGCGTCACGTCGCTTCCAGCAGTCAGGCCGGACACCGTGCAGCGCGCTCGTCGATCCCGGCGTGAGTTCCGGGCGGGCGCGCCCCAGCGATCCGGCCGGAGCAACCGCACTAGTCTGACAGACTCCCCCGCCCCAGCACAAATCGCCCTCCCACAGTCGTCCGCGTCGCCCCGGTGCGGCGCCGCTCGCCGTCGCGGACCTGCCCGGGGAAGCGCGACCAGGCGGCTCGCCTCAGCCGTGTCCAGTGCGTGCACGTCCCGGCACCCGCTCACACACGAGATCGCGCGCCGGTCCGGTCGCCGTCGTCGCCCGCCGACGTCATGCGAGCGCGGGCTCGCCCAGCAGGTCGGCCACCACCTGCACCCCCGGTCCACGGAGCACCTCGTAGTGGTCGACCGGGATCCTGACACGCTGCGGCACAAGATCCAGGTCCAGCCGGTCGAGGAAGGACCACCCGTCACCTTCGGCGTCGATCACGCGGGCTCTCTCGACCACCGCGCGCAGGTGTCCCGCCTCGGCAGCGCGCAGGCCGAAGGTGGCCAACACCACGTCGACGATGCGAGCGGCGAGACCCCGGTCGAGCTCGGGACGCTGCTCGCGCAGGAGCCGCTCGAAGCCTGACCGATCACGCGTCGCAGCGACGAGGACAGGCGCCGGCAGCCGACCGAGGAACACGGACCAGAGGATGGTCCGGAAGTAGGGATCGGCGAAGTCGGCCTCGCCAGCGGGGTCGGGCGCGTCGGGCACCAGCGGCGACCCGGGCGCGAGCAGCACCAGCTCGACGTCGATGCCACGCTGCGCCAGGCTGCACGCGACGTCGGTGGCGACCCGCGCCCCGAAGGAGTAACCGATGAACGTCGGCGCACCTGCCGAGAGCAGTGGCTCGATCTCCGCCAGGTCCGACCTCACGAGCTCGTCGACGTCGTCCACCGGACGTTCGCCCTCGTTGAGGCCCCGCGTCTGGACGGCGACCACCGGGCGGCCACGCGCGACGAGCCGGGCCAGCGGTGCGAGGCTCGCGGGGTAGCCGCCGAGGCCTGGCCACAGCACGATCGCCGGACCAACGCCGTCGACGAGCCGGACGAGCCGGCTCGCACTCGCGGGAGCCGGGTCGCCCTCGGCCTTCGCCACCCGCGCCGCGAGCTGACGCACCGTGCCGTGCGTGAAGAGCACGTGTACCGGCAGCGCAGCGCCCAGGCGGTCGTTGACCAGGTGCACGAGGCGCACCGCGGCGAGGCTGTTCCCGCCGGCCGCGAAGAAGTCCAGCTCGACATCGAGGACGTCCTGCCCCAGGACCTGCGTCCAGCAGTCGGCGATCCGCTGTTCGATCGGGCCGACCGGCGGCCTGTCCTCGCCGCGCGGGACCGTCGTCTCGTCCTCCAGCGCCGCGAGCAGTGCCGCCCGGTCGACCTTGCCGGTCGCACCGATCGGCATGCTGGGCACCACCATCACCCTGCTCGGCACCATGTATCGCGGCAGCGCCGCAGCGAGGTCGTCGCGCAGGATCTCCTGTGGGCCGCTCATGTGCACGACGTCCTCACGCATGTCCTCGGCACGCTGCTGGTCCTCGCTGACCCGACCGGCGAGCGCGATGTAGGACAGCTTGTCGCCGTCCTCCGGAACCAGTGCCGTGAGACGTGCCGCCGCGGGAAGCTCTCGACCCGACAACGAGGAGTATCCCGAGGAGAGCAGGCCGATGCCGACGGAGTTGTCCTGCAACCGGTGCAGCGCCCGGCCGAGCGCACGCAGGCCGGAGAGGCCCGCTGCGCGCGGGCACCGCAGCGCGACGGCGAACGCCGAGGCAGCGTAGCTGCGCTGGTTGATGGCGACGACGTGACGACGCTCGACGAGCTCGTCCCCGATCGGCTCGAGCGACGCCCCACGCCGCGACTCCGAAGCCTCACCGTCCAGCCGGACGCGGTACAGGCCGGGCCGCAGTCCGACCACCTGCCCGTGCACCTGGACGAGAACCTCGACCCCCTCCGGTCCGACCCCAGGGTCGGGACGCTCCGCGACGGGGAGGGTGGGGGCCACGAGGTCGACGGTGGTCCAGCAGACATCGCCCTCGACCCCGACCTCCGGCGGCACGGCGTCGTCCACGATGAGGACCGCACGGCCGTGTGCTGCGGCGACGTCGTCGAGCAGTCCGAGGAGGTGACCGACCTCGAAGGCCAGCACCTCGTCGACGTTGACGGCGTAGACCGAGCGGATGGCGTCCCGCACTCCTCGAAGGTGCAGGCGCACTCGCGCGGCCGGGCGGCCTTGATGGATGTTCGACGGTGGCGCGCCATCGCCGACTCGATGCAGCGCGTGACGTCGCGGGTGGTAGTAGTGCACGCCGTCGTCGAGACCGTGCACCCCCGACACCTCGACGTACACCTGGGTGGCGTACAGCGCACCGGGCGAGGCGTAGGCGTACTTCGGGAGCAGTCGGTCCTCGCTGTCGAAGGCCCCGAACCAGCGCAGCAGGTCGGCGAGGTCGGCGAGGTCGGCGAGCGCGCGCGGTCCGGTCAGCGACAGCCGCTCGCCCTGCAGCAGCCGGAGCACGTGGTCCGACGTCACCGTCCCGCCCTCGAACGTCCGGTACGACGTGCGCCGGAAGGCCAGCTCCCGCTGCTCGGGTCGCCCGTCCTGCCCTGGTAGCACAGTGCCGGACGCCGCGTGCAGGTCGTGACGGACGCCGGGATCGGCGAGCTGGGCGTGAACCTGCGTGTGGTCGTCCTTGGACAGGTGGTGCTGTCCGGTCGCACCCTGGTCCATCAAGGGCGCCTCGTCGCTGTCGAGGACCACGAACGCCGCGAGGGTGCTCGCGCCGGTGCGCGGATCGACCCACGGGAGCACCTCGGCGTCGGCCACCCAGTGGTGCGCCTCGATGGCGGTCTTGACCTCGAGGGTCTCGATGCGATGCCCGTTGACCTTGACCTGGTCGTCGGACCGGCCGTGGAACTCGAGAAGTCCCGCCGCGTCCCGACGCACCAGGTCACCCGTCCGGTAGACGCGCCGGAGTGCACCTTCGAGGACGACGGACGGGAAGCGTTCCTCGGTCAGCTCGTCGAGACCGACGTAGCCGGCAGCGAGCTGCACCCCTCCGATGCACAGCTCACCCAGCTCACCGGTCGCGCACGGGGTGTCGTCGTCGCCCAGGACCACCGTCCACGACCCTGGAACCGGTCGACCGATCGACACGATCCCCCCAGCGTCGAGGTCGTCGGGCGTGACGACGTGCGCGGTGACGTTGATCGTCGTCTCCGTCGGACCGTAGAGGTTCACGAGTCGGGCCGACGGGTGAAGCTGCACGAGCTCACGCGCGAGCGACGCGGTGAGGCCTTCTCCCCCGCTGAACAGGGCGGTCAAGGAGGTGCACGTGGCGAAGCGCGGGATGGCGACCATGGCCGACCAGACCGTGGGGACGCACTGCAAGTGCGTGACCTGGTGCCGGTGCACGAGGGTGCACAGCTCGCCGACGTCACGGTGGGCGCCCTGCGGTGCGACCACGACCGTCGCGCCGGTCGCTCCAGCGAGAAGCTCCCACTGTGCGGCGTCGAAGCTCGTCGGCGTCTTGAACAGGATGCGCGCCCCCGGCCCCAGGTCGTGGTCGCTGCCAAGCCACCCTAGCTGCGCGACCAGCCCACGATGCCGGATCGAGACGCCCTTGGGTCGACCGGTGGTTCCCGAGGTGTAGATGACGTAGGCACGATCGTCAGGCCCGATCTCGACCCCGGTCCCGTCGGCGGTCTCGATCGTCAGGACGTCGGCGCTGCTCCTGTCCTCGACGATGAGGATCCCGACGCACGCCGGGAGGATCGACTCCGCACGCGCCCGCAGACCCGGAGCCGTCAGCACGAGGCGCAACCCTGAGTCGCGCGCCATCAGCTGGAGGCGAGGCGTCGGGTAGTCGACCGCGAGGGGGACGTACGCCGCACCGGCGCGCAGCACGGCCCAGACGCTCACGACCAGGGAGCGACCCGGCTCCAGGAGCAGACCGACGCAGTCGCCGCGACCGACGCCGGCGTCCAGGAGACGGCGCGCGAGGATGCCGGCGTCGCGCCAGAGGCCCTCGAAGGTCAGGACCCCCTCGTCGTCGACGACGGCAGGCGCGTCGGGTCGATCGCGCACCACGCCGGCGAGCATCGCGACGACGGTCGGAGGACGGGAAGGGTGGCCGTGCCGGGGTCCCGCCGCGATCGCGGCTGTGAGGGGACTCGTCATGCTGGTGCTCCTGCGGTTCGGGTGGACGACGGTGTCGGAGGGGGCGGGCTCAGTGGGCTCCGCGGTCGCGGCGCGCCGCACGCAGACCGACGAGCTGGCCCGACGCAGCCCCGCCGAGGGCCAGCGCGAAGCCCAGGCACTGCAGGGGACCGAGGGACTGACCGAGCACGACCCAGCCGAGCACTGCGGCCATCAGCGGGCTGAGCATCCCCAGCAGCGCGGTGCTTGCCGGCGGCAGCTGCCGCGCGCCGTGCAGCCAGACGCCGTACCCGATGGCACCACCGACGAGAGCGAGCCACAGGTAGCCCAGGACCGCCGCCCCGTCGAGCACGAGGGCGCCGCTGTCGGTGAACGGCACGAGGGGCGCGATCACCACGCCCCCGACGACGAGCTGCCATGCCGTGCACGTGAGCGGGCGGTACCCGGCAGGGAGGCGCCAGCGGCTCGAGAGCAGGATCCCGACCGCCATGCTCGCCGTGCCGGCGATCGCTGCCGTGAGTCCCCAGGCGTCGACGGTCGTGCGCGAGGTGACGGTCATGAGCGCCACGCCGGCGGCCGCGACCACGGCGAGCGCCACCTGCCGCCGGGGCGGCTGTCGCCAACCGAGCGTCGCGGTGAGCGCGGCGATGATGAGAGGCTGCAGCGATCCGACGACGGCGGCCAGTCCACCAGGGAGTCGATACGCGCTGATGAACAGCAGCGGGAAGAAGGCTCCGATGTTGAGCACCCCCAGCACCACGGTGCGCAGTCGCCAACCGACAGGTGGCACGCCCGGTGCGATCGCGAGCAACAGCAGACCCGCGACCGCGGCGCGGAGGAAGCCTGCCGTCAGTGGACGATCGGGCGGCAGCATCTCCGTCGTGACGACGTAGGTGGTGCCCCACACGAGCGGCGCGATCGCCGCCAGCAGCGTCAAGCCGACGAGCGATGCCTGCGCCGGCGGCGACGGCGCGGGACGCACCTCCAACCCACTCATGCGGTCGTGCCGTAGAAGCGGTCACCGAAGTCGCCGATGCCGGGGTGCATGAATGCCTGGTCGGTGAGCCGTTCGTCCACGAAGCTGGTGACGACGCGCAGACCGGGGGCTGCCTGTGCCAGTCGCTCTAGCGCCGACGGGCAGGTGAGGACGTTGGCGAGGATCACGTCCTCGAGCAGTACACCGGCATCCAGGAGGGTGCTGAGCGCGAGCTGCACCGTGCCGGACGTGGCCATCATTGGGTCCAGCAGGATGACGTCGTGTCCGCGGGTCAGTCGCGGAAGCTTCGCGTAGAACAGCTGCGGCTGCGTGGTCACCGGATCGCGCTGGATCAGGATCTTGCCGAATCTGGTGTCCGGGACGATCTCCCGCAGCTCGTGCTCCATCGCGTCGCCGGCACGCGGTACCGAGACCGCCGTGAGCTGAGGCGCACGGGGAGTGGCGCCGGCGAAGGTCGCCCCGAGCGGGGTGCGCACCAGGTGCGGCTCGTGCCGTCGGACCGCGAGGGCCTCCTCCAGCACGAGCCGGATGATGCGGCGAGCGGCTCGCACGAACCCGGACTGCTCGGCCGTGTGGTCGCGGGCCGACGCGTGCAGGTGCACCAGGCCGGCAGTCCGCGACAAGCAGGTAAGTCGCAGCGGGAGCGCCGCGACGGCGTCGGGCACGGCCGCCGATCCGACGAGGGTCCCGGCGAGAGCCGCGGGCGGGTGGGGGGTCGACTGGGCGATCAGGTGGTCCACGGTCATGTCAGGTCCTCGTCGGGGCGTGGTCGAGCAGGAGAAGGGTCAGCGCGTCGAGGTGCGACAGCACGTCGTGAGCTCCCGCCGCCCACAAGGTCTCGGCCGGGTCGACTCCGTGGTCGAGGCCCACGCAGTGCATTCCCGCAGCCCGAGCCATCTGGACGTCGTGTGCGGTGTCGCCCACCACGACACTGACGTCGGCATCACGGCCGAGGGCACGGAGAGCCTGGAGGGCGTGCTCAGCATGCGGCTTCGGGTGCTGCACGTCGTCCGCACCGACCACGACGGAGAAGGCATCGCAGATCCCGGCGGCGTCGAGGATCGCGACGGCGCTGTCGTGGTACTTGCTCGTCACGACGGCCAGCGACAGGCCGGCGTCCTTCAACTGCGCGACGCCGTCGAGGACGCCCGGGTAGAGCAGGCTCGCGGCCGCGGGCACGATCCGCTCACGGAACCGGCGCCGGTACTCCGCGACCGCCTCGGCACGCTCCGGCAGCGTCGCGCCGGGAGCGAGCCGAGCGACCATCACGTCGAGCGGCAGGCCGATGAGGCGGCGCGCTGCCTCTTCAGAAAGTGCAGTCCCCGTGGCGTCGCCCACGGCCGCCGCCAGCTCGCTGGCGATGGCTCGCGGCGTGTCGAGCAGCGTGCCGTCGAGGTCGAAGAGCACGCACTCCACGTGGCCCGACGCGGTCAGCGAGGCGCGCGCCGGCGTGGTCATCGCGCCTGCCGCGGCGGGGTCACGGCGAGTGCCGCGGCCACCTCGGCGCCGACGGCGGCGACCTGCAGCACGACGGCCTCGTTCGCGACGGAGGACCGACCAACGGTCGCGGCGGCGACCTCCCGGGTGAGGAAGTTCGTCACTGCCGCGCCCCGGACGCCCTCGGCGGCGGCCCGAACGAGCGCGCGTTCGATGGCCGCACCGACCTCCTGCTCGTCGAGCGCGTCGTCCACCGCGATGGGATGGGTCACGAGGACCGAGCCCGTACCCGGCAGCGTCCGGTGCAGACGGATCGCGTCGGCCAGCACCTGCGGATCGTCGATGCGCTGGGGGTTGGGCAGGCCGCTGGACCGGCAGAGGAACGCAGGAAAGTCGTCGCAGCGGTACCCGATGACGGGCACGCCCCTGGTCTCGAGGAACTCCAGGGTTCGCGCGATGTCGAGCACCGACTTCACCCCGGCCGAGACGACCACGACACGCGACCGCGCGAGCTGGTGCAGGTCGGCGGACACGTCCATGGTGTCGCCGTAGTCCCGGTGCACTCCGCCGAGTCCCGCGGAGGCAACGACGTCGATGCCCGTCAGCTCCGCTACGGCCATGGCCGCGGAGATCGTCGTGGCGCCTGACCCCCTGCTCGCCACGGTGGCGGCGAGCTCACGGCTCCCGATCTTGCGCGCCCCCTCCGCGAGCCGTTCGTGCTCGTGCTGGACCAGCCCGACCACGACCGTTCCGTCGAGGACGGCCAGGCTCGCCGGCACGGCTCCTGAAGCGCGGACGCGACGCTCGCACTCCAGACCTGCGGCGACCCGTCGAGGCGCCGGGAGGCCGTTGGCGGTCACATTCGTCTCGAGCGCGACGACCGGCCGTCCGTCGTCCAGCGCCGCGCGTACCTCCTCTCCGAGACGGATCGGGACCTTCAGGTCGTCGGATCGCCGGATCGCCAGTGCAGCGCGTGGTGTCGTGAGCGTGGATCGGGTCATGGCTCTCACCCCCGCCGGATACCTTAGCGCTCATCCTTTCAATGCTCAACTATTGAAGTGAACAGCAAGTGTTAGTCTCGTGACGTGGGAGATCTCGTGGACGACGTGGTGGAGCAGTGGGGCCTCGAGCGGCCGGAGATCGACGTCAGCCCCATGCAGGTGGTCGGCAGGGTGAGTCGTGCTGCAGCCCTCCTGGACCGGCGCATCGCCAAGCGGCTGGCGACGTTCGACCTCCAGCCCGGGGAGTTCGACGTCCTGGCCACCCTGCTCCGGTCGGGGGCGCCCCACCGACTGCCGGTCGGTCGCCTCACGTCGCACACGATGGTGACCTCCGGCGCGGTCTCGCACCGACTCAACCGGCTCGAGGATCGGGGTCTGATCCAGCGATCGACCGAACCGACCAATCGACGCAGCGTCAACGTCCAGCTCACCCCGGCCGGTCGGGACCTCGTCGACGCCGCGCTCCCCGCGCACGTCGAGAACGAGGACTCGCTCCTCGCCCCCCTGGACGTCGACCAGCGACGACAGCTGGCCTCGCTGCTGCGCACCTTGCTGATCGGCCACGGCGACTCCCTGACCTGACGTCCGCGGCTCGGACCCGCCGGGGACGGGCGGGCCGTACTGCCGCGCCAGCACGACGAAGCCCCCCGGACCCGAAGGTCCGAGGGGCTTCGCTCAGCAGTGCTGGTGTGTCGTCAGATCACTTGTTGATCTTGGTGACACGGCCGGCGCCGACGGTACGGCCGCCCTCGCGGATGGCGAAGCGCAGGCCCTCCTCCATGGCGATCGGCTGGATGAGCTGGACGCTCATCTCGGTGTTGTCGCCGGGCATGACCATCTCGGTGCCCTCGGGCAGCGTGACGACGCCGGTGACGTCCGTGGTCCGGAAGTAGAACTGCGGACGGTAGTTGTTGAAGAACGGCGTGTGACGGCCACCCTCCTCCTTGGACAGGATGTAGACCTGGCCCTCGAACTCCGTGTGCGGGGTGGTCGAGCCGGGGGCGATGATGACCATGCCGCGCTCGACGTCCTCGCGCTTCGTACCACGAAGCAGGAGGCCGACGTTCTCGCCCGCCTGGCCCTCGTCGAGGAGCTTGCGGAACATCTCGATGCCGGTGACCGTCGTGGTCTGCTTGGTCTCACGGATGCCGACGATGTCGACGGTCTCGTTGACCTTGATGATGCCGCGCTCGATACGACCGGTGATGACGGTGCCACGACCGGTGATCGTGAAGACGTCCTCGACCGGCATGAGGAACGGCTTGTCCGTCTCACGCGGGGGCAGCGGGATGTACTCGTCGACCGCGTTCATGAGCTCGAGGATCGACTCGCCCCACTTGGCGTCACCCTGCAGCGCGGGGTGGGCCGCGACCTTGACGACGGGCACGTTGTCGCCGTCGAACTCCTGGTCCGACAGCAGCTCACGGACCTCGAGCTCGACGAGCTCCAGGATCTCCTCGTCGTCGACCATGTCGCACTTGTTGAGCGCGACGACCATGGCCGGGACGCCGACCTGGCGGGCCAGGAGGACGTGCTCACGCGTCTGCGGCATGGGGCCGTCGGTGGCGGCGACCACGAGGATCGCGCCGTCCATCTGCGCCGCACCCGTGATCATGTTCTTCACGTAGTCGGCGTGGCCGGGGCAGTCGACGTGGGCGTAGTGACGGTTCTCCGTCTGGTACTCCACGTGCGCGATCGAGATCGTGATGCCGCGCTGACGCTCCTCAGGAGCCTTGTCGATCTGGTCGAAGGCCGAGGCCTCGTTCAGGTCGGGGTACTTGTCGTGCAGCACCTTGGTGATCGCCGCGGTCAGCGTCGTCTTACCGTGGTCGATGTGACCGATGGTGCCGATGTTCATGTGCGGCTTGGTCCGCTCGAACTTCGCCTTAGCCACTGTGGGCTCCTCCTGGGTTGAGTGTTGCGCTGTCTGATGTGGTGCTGGGTCTGAAAGCCGTCGGGTCCCGCTGGGAGACCTAGGCCACCTTACCGATGACGCCGTTGGTTACTCGCCGCGGGCCTTCTTGATGATCTCCTCCGCGACGGCCTTGGGGACCTCGGCGTAGGAGTCGAACTGCATCGAGTACGAGGCACGGCCGGAGGTCTTGGACCTCAGGTCACCCACGTAGCCGAACATCTCCGAGAGCGGGACCAGGGCCTTGATGACCTTGGCTCCGCCGTAGCCCTCCTCCATCGCCTGGACCTGTCCACGGCGGGAGTTGAGGTCGCCGATCACGTCGCCCATGTAGTCCTCGGGCGTCGTGACCTCGACGGCGAACATCGGCTCGAGCAGGGCCGGGTCAGCCTTGCGCGCGGCCTCCTTGAAGGCCATGTTGCCGGCCAGCTTGAACGCCAGCTCGCTGGAGTCGACGTCGTGGTAGGCGCCGTCCTCGAGGGTGAACTTGACGTCGACCATCGGGTAGCCGGCGAGGACGCCGAACTCCATGGCCGCCTGTCCACCGGCGTCGACCGAGGGGATGTACTCCTTCGGCACGCGGCCACCGGTGACCTCGTTGACGAACTCGTAGCCGCCCTCGCCACCGGCGTCGGGGCCGTTGGGGGCCACGCCGATGACGACCTTGGCGAACTGCCCCGAACCACCGGTCTGCTTCTTGTGCGTGTAGCTGTGACCGGTGACGGCGCGCTTGATGGTCTCGCGGTACGCGACCTGCGGCTTGCCGACGTTGGCCTCGACCTTGAACTCGCGCTTCATGCGGTCGACCAGGATGTCGAGGTGCAGCTCGCCCATGCCGGCGATGATCGTCTGACCGGTCTCCTCGTCGGTGTGGACCTGGAACGTCGGGTCCTCCTCGGCGAGCTTCTGGATCGCGACGCCGAGCTTCTCCTGGTCGCTCTTCGTCTTCGGCTCGATGGCGACCTGGATGACCGGGTCGGGGAACGTCATCGACTCGAGGACGATCGGGCTCGCCGAGTCCGCCAGGGTCTCGCCCGTGGTGGTGTCCTTGAGGCCCATGACGGCCACGATCTGGCCGGCGCCGACCGACGCGATTTCCTCACGCTTGTTGGCGTGCATCTGGTAGACCTTGCCGATCCGCTCCTTGCGGCCCTTGGTGACGTTGAGCACCTGGGTGCCCGCCTCCAGACGACCGGAGTAGACGCGCACGAAGGTCAGCTTGCCCAGGTGCGGGTCGGTCGCGATCTTGAACGCCAGACCGGCGAACGGCGCGTCCTCCGACGGCGGACGGGTGGCCTCGACCGACTCGTCCTTCGCGTCGTGACCCTTGACGTCACCGACGTCGATCGGCGACGGCAGGAAGTCGACGACGGCGTCGAGCAAGGGCTGGACGCCCTTGTTCTTGAACGCCGTGCCGCACAGGACCGGGTTGAGCTGCGCCGCGAGCGTCGCGCGACGGATGGCCGCCTTCAGCTCCTCGACGGAGATGTCCTCGCCCTCGAGGTACTTCTCGGCGATCTCGTCGTCGACGTCGGACAGCGTCTCCAGCAGGGCCTCGCGACCCTCGGCGGCGGCGTCGGCCAGGTCGGCGGGGATGTCCTCGACGGTGTAGTCCTCACCGATCGTGGTCTCGCCGCGCCAGGTGAGCGCGCGCATGCCGACGAGGTCGACGACACCGAGGAAGTCGCTCTCGGCGCCGATCGGGATCTGCAGCACCAGCGGCGTGGCGCCGAGGCGCTCGCGGATGGTCTTGACGCAGAAGTCGAACGAGGCGCCCGTGCGGTCGAGCTTGTTGACGAAGCACATGCGCGGCACGCCGTACTTGTCGGCCTGACGCCACACGGTCTCGGACTGGGGCTCGACACCGGCGACACCGTCGAAGACGGCGACGGCACCGTCGAGGACGCGCAGCGAGCGCTCGACCTCGACCGTGAAGTCGACGTGCCCGGGGGTGTCGATGATGTTGATCTGGTGGTCCTTCCACCAGCAGGTGGTGGCGGCGGACGTGATCGTGATGCCGCGCTCCTGCTCCTGCTCCATCCAGTCCATGGTGGCGCCACCGTCGTGGACCTCACCGATCTTGTACGTGATCCCCGTGTAGAAGAGGATCCGCTCGGTGGTGGTGGTCTTGCCGGCATCGATGTGCGCCATGATGCCGATGTTGCGGACGCGGGTGAGGTCCGTCGTGATGTCGGTTGCCACGGTGAGCTACCAGTTCCTTACGTCGAAGATGGATGCTGCTGGGGTCACCAGCGGTAGTGGGCGAAGGCGCGGTTGGCCTCGGCCATCTTGTGCGTGTCCTCGCGCTTCTTGACGCTGCCGCCGAGGCCGTTGCTGGCGTCGAGGAGCTCGTTCATGAGGCGCTCGGCCATGGTCTTCTCGCGACGCTCGCCGGCGTACTTGACCAGCCAGCGCAGCGCGAGAGTGGTCTGACGCGCGGGGCGCACCTCGATCGGGACCTGGTAGGTCGCACCGCCGACACGACGGGACTTGACCTCCAGGGCCGGCTTGACGTTGTCGAGCGCACGCTTGAGCGTGACGACCGGGTCGGTGCCGGACTTGTCGCGGGTGCCCTCGAGCGCCGTGTAGACGATGCGCTGCGCGGTCTGCTTCTTGCCGTCCACGAGGATCTTGTTGATCAGCTGCGTGACGAGCTGGTTGTTGTAGACCGGGTCGGTCTCGGGAATCCGCTTCGGCGCGGGGCCCTTGCGAGGCATCAGCTCTTCTCCTTCTTCGCGCCGTAACGGCTGCGAGCCTGCTTGCGACCCTTGACACCCTGGGTGTCGAGGGAGCCGCGGACGATCTTGTAGCGCACACCCGGGAGGTCCTTCACACGACCACCACGCACGAGCACGATCGAGTGCTCCTGGAGGTTGTGACCCTCACCGGGGATGTAGGCCGTGACCTCGGTGCCCGAGGACAGGCGCACGCGAGCAACCTTGCGCAGCGCGGAGTTCGGCTTCTTCGGCGTGGTGGTGTACACGCGGGTGCACACACCGCGGCGCTGCGGCGAGCCCTTGAGGGCCGGCGTGCTGGTCTTGGTCACCTTGCTCTGGCGACCCTTGCGGACCAACTGGTTGATCGTGGGCACTACGAACTTCTTTCTTCAGGCGAGAAGGACTCTGAGTCGTGCTGCACTCGCCGCCGGAACTGGTGCGAGGTGGCGGGATGCGCGCAGCGTCCTGGACAATCCAGGCACAGCACTCAACAGTACCTCCCGGCACCAGCCCGGGCAAATTCCGGGGTGCGCGGTCGCGGTTGTCGTGCTGGTGGGCTCGGGCTGGGGGTGCGTCGGGGGGCTCCTCGCTCGACCTGCGGCTGCGCTGGCGCGGCTTCTCGCTCGAGTGGGGCTGCGTCGGCGCGGCTTCTCGTGGACCTGCGCTGCGAAAGGGCCTCGACCGGACGGCTGGGTGCGACGGAGGGTCGGGTTCTCGGGCTGTGGCCCGCGTTGGACGCAAGATTCTGCGTTTGCGCGGGCCATCGGTGGATCTGCCACCTTGTCAGCGCTCTACAGGTGGTAGATCCACCGCCGACGGGATCAGACGTGGCAACGCTTCTCCCTTCTCGTGGACCGTGCCACGAGAAGGGAGAAGCGCTGCCCACCCCACCCCCAAGGGCACCCACGATTCTTCCTTCGTGCGACGAAGGACGAACACTTCTGCGTTCACGACGGGATCCCGTAGCAAACCCCAGCGCAAGCCGAGGCAGCGCACCACCACGACGAGACCCCCGCAGGCAGCGCAGCAGCACGACGAGACCCCCGCAGGCAGCGCACCAGCAAGGTCACGACCCCGCAGGCAACGCACCAGCACCACCGACCCCCGACGCACCGCAGCCCCGACCTCGGCGAGGTCGGGGCTGCGGCGGGCGCGCTGCGTCAGAGGGTGGTGCCGGCGGAGCGGAGGTTCTGGCAGGCCTCGACGACGCGGGCGGACATGCCGGCCTCGGCGGCCTTGCCCCAGGCGCGGGGGTCGTAGGCCTTCTTGTTGCCGACCTCGCCGTCGACCTTGAGCACGCCGTCGTAGTTGCGGAGCATGTGGTCGACGACGGGGCGCGTGAACGCGTACTGGGTGTCGGTGTCGACGTTCATCTTGACGACGCCGTAGTCGACGGCGGCGGAGATCTCCTCGGGCAGGGAGCCGGAGCCGCCGTGGAAGACGAAGTCGAACGCGTCCTCCTTGCCGTACTTGGCGGCGACGGCCTCCTGCGCGGCCTTCAGCACCTCGGGGCGCAGCTTGACGTTGCCCGGCTTGTACACGCCGTGCACGTTGCCGAACGTGAGCGCGGTCAGGTAGCGGCCCTTCTCGCCCAGACCGAGCGCCTCGACCGTGGCCAGTGCGTCCTCGGGGGTCGTGTAGAGGTGCTCGCCCATGCCGCCCTCGACGCCGTCCTCCTCGCCGCCGACGACGCCGATCTCGACCTCGAGGATGATGTGCGCGGCGGCGGCCTTCGCGAGCAGCTCCTGCGCGATGACGAGGTTCTCCTCGAGCGGCACGGCCGAGCCGTCCCACATGTGCGACTGGAAGCGGACGAAGCCGTCGAGCTTGTCCTTCGGGCAGTGGTCGGTGTGCAGGGCGACGTTGATCGGGTACTTCTTGGCGACCTCGTGCGCGAACGCGGCGAACCCGAGCGAGCCGGACACCATGTTCTTGACGGTGGGGCCCGAGAAGTAGTCGGCGCCGCCGGTGGAGACCTGGATGATGCCGTCGGACTCGGCCTCGGCGAAGCCGGCGAGGGCGGCGTTGAGCGTCTGCGACGACGACACGTTGATGGCCGGGAAGGCGAACGACTCGCTCTTGGCCTTGTCGAGCATCGCGGCGTAGGTCTCGGGGGTGGCGACGGGCATGGAGTCTCCTTGCAGGGCGGCCGGACGGCGGTGCGCCCAGCCTACTGGTCGAGCTGCTTCACGAGCGCACGGGCGAGGACCTGCACCTGGCTCCACACCGACGAGAACGGCGGCGCGTACGACAGGTCGGTCATCACCAGCTCGTCGACGGTCATCCCCGACCACAGGGCCATGGCGGCGGTGTCGATGCGCACCGCTCCCCCGCGACCGACGAGCTGCACGCCGAGCAGCCGACGGGTGCCGCGCTCGGCGAGGCCCCAGAGGGTCATCGGCTCCGCGCCGGGGTAGTAGCCGGCGACGGTCGTCGTCTCGACGTCGGCACTCACCGTGTCGAGCCCGGCGTCGTCGGCCTGCGCGCGACCGAGGCCGGCGCGGGCGATCTCGAGGTCGCAGAACTTCGTGATCGCGGTCTGCACGACGCCCGGGAAGACCCGCCCCGACCACGCGGCGCCGAGCGACGCCGCGACCGACTCGCCCGCGACCATGCCCTGCTTGTTCGCGTGCGTGCCGAGCGGCAGGTGGATCCGGGTCGACGTGAGCCGGTCGTGGGTGACGACGCAGTCGCCCGCCGACCACACGTCGGCGACGAGCGAGCCGTCGGGCGCGAGCACCCGCTGCTGGTCGTCGGTGACGATGCCGTCCTTCACGCCGAGGTCGGCGACGTCGGCGAGCAGCTCGCTGCGGGGCACGACGCCGAAGGCCGCCACCACCAGGTCGGCCGGGAACGTGTCCTCGTCGGTGCGGACGGCGGTCACGGCACCGTCGTCGCCGACGTCGAAGCCGGTGACCGCGGCCTCGGTGACCATGTGCGCACCCTTCTCGCGCATGGCGTCGGCGATGACCTCGCCGATCTCGTCCTCGACGATGGGCAGCGGCGTCGACTCGCGCTCGACGACCGTCACGTCGAGTCCGCGTGCCAGGCAGGCCTCGGCCATCTCGATGCCGATGTAGCCGCTGCCGACGACGACGGCGCGTCGGGCGCCGGCGTGGATGCGGTCGATGACCTGCTGGCCGTCGACGAGGTCCTTGACGCTCATGACGCCGGGCGCGTGGACGCCGGGCAGGTCCGGCCGTATCGAACCGGCCCCCGTGGCGACGACGAGCCGGTCGTAGCCGAGCGTGTGCTCCCCCGCCAGGTCGCGGTAGCGCACCTCGTGGGCGTCGACGGCGACGGCGAGCACCTCGCTGCCGAGGCGCACGTCGATGCCCCGCTCGCGGTGCTCCTCGGGCGAGCGGGCCACGAGGCCGTCCGGGCCGTCGATCTCGCCGGCGACCCAGTACGGCACGCCGCACGCGGAGTAGGAGGTGTGGTGGCCGCGCTCGAGGACCACGACCTCCACGTCGGGGAGGAGGCGGTGGACGGCCGACGCGCTGGTCATCCCGGCCGCGTCACCCCCGACGACGACGACGCGACTCATGGCTCGAGCCTAAGGTCGCTCGTCGGGGTCCGCAGTCTCGAACGCCTTCTCGAACCAGTGGCGGGCGTGCGGGTTGTCGTTGTAGCGCTCGACCTCCGCGTACCCGGCGGAGCGGTACAGCGCGAGCGCGGCGACGAGCTGGTCGTTGGTGTCGAGCCGCACCCGCTGGTAGCCGAGGCCGCGGGCATGCTCCTCGAGGGCGGCCAGCAGGCGACGACCCAGGCCGGTGCCGCGCGCCCGCGCGTCGACCCACATGCGCTTCACCTCGGCCGACCCATCGCCGAGGTCGCGCAGCGCCCCGCAGCCGAGCACCTCGCCGTCGAGCGCCCCGCCTCCGGCCGTGGCGAGCAGGAAGACGCCCGTCGGCGCGCGGTAGGGGTCGAGGTCGTCGGGCCCCGGCGCGTAGCCGTCCGCGAGGGTGGCGTCGACCTCGCCCAGGTACGACGTGAGCGCGGCGTGGGCGCGCGGGTCGTCGGGGTCGACGGCGTCGAGACGGACGGACGGGACGGTGGGGGCGGTCACGGCGACTCCTCGGCGTGCTGTCGGATCCAGGCGTGCATGGCGATGGCGGCGGCCGCTCCGGCGTTGATGGAGCGGGTCGAGCCGAACTGGGCGATGGAGAGGGTGGTGGCGCAGGCCTCGCGGGCAGCGTCGCTCAGCCCGGGGCCCTCCTGGCCGAAGAGCAGGACGCAGGCGCGCGGCAGCGAGGTCGTCTCGAGCGGCACCGCACCGGGCAGGTTGTCGACGCCGAGCAGCGGCAGACCACGCGTCGCCGCCCAGGCGGCGAGGGCGGCGGCGTCGGCGTGGTGCTCGACGTGGAGGTAGCGGTCGGTGACCATCGCGCCCCGGCGGTTCCACCGACGCCGGCCGACGACGTGGACGGCCGCGACGTTGAACGCGTTCGCGGTGCGCACGACGGAGCCGATGTTGAAGTCGTGCTGCCAGTTCTCGACGGCCACGTGCAGCGGGTGACGTCGGGTGTCGAGGTCGGCGACGATCGCATCGACCGTCCAGTAGCGGTAGCGGTCGACGACGTTGCGGCGGTCGCCGTCGGCGAGCAGTGCGGGGTCGAGGCGGGGGTCGTCGGGGACGGGGCCGACCCAGGGGCCGACGCCGACCTCGTCGGTGCGCTCGTGCTGCTCGCTCACGCGCCGTACTGGTCGCGGTACGCCCGGGCCGCCTGCAGGTGCTCGGCGTGCCGGCCGGACTCCTCGAGGTACTCGATGACGTGGTCGAAGGTCACGATCGCCTCGACCGGGACGCCGAGGTCGCGGCGCACCTCGTCGACCGCCGACAGCTCGCCCGTGCCGCGCTCCTGACGGTCGACGGCGACGACGATGCCGGCCAGCTCGGCGCCGGCGTCCTCCACGATCGGCACGACCTCGCGGATCGCCTTGCCCGAGGTGATGACGTCGTCGACGAGCAGCACCCGGCCGCGCAGCGGGGCGCCGACCACGACACCGCCCTCGCCATGGTCCTTCGCCTCCTTGCGGTTGAAGCTCCAGGGGACGTCGCGGTCGTGCGCCTCGGCGAGCTGCACGGCGGTGGCCGCCGCGATCGGGATGCCCTTGTACGCAGGGCCGAGCAGGACGTCGAAGGCGGGGGCGCGCTCGGTGATCGCCGCGGCGTAGAAGCGGCCGAGACCGGCGAGCCGGGCGCCGGTGTCGAAGCCGCCCGCGTTGAAGAAGTAGGGCGACGTGCGGCCGGACTTCAGCGTGAACGAGCCGAAGCGCAGGACGTCGTGACCGATCGCGAACTCGACGAACGCGCGCTGGTAGTCGTGCATCGGGGCAGGGGCTCCTAGGCGCTGGGGAGTGGGATCTTTCGCTCCGGGTCCGACTTGTCGACGATGCGGACGAGGTCGCCGACCACGACGTTGCGGTTGTCGGTGTGGAACAGCTCCGAGCAGGTGAGCATGGTGAGGACGCTCTTGGTGGGCGGCTCGCCGCGCAACGCAGGGTCGGGCACCTGCTGCAGCGGCCAGCCCTCGGTGAAGTCGACCGTGATCGAGTCGCCCGCGTTGCGCAGGACGTAGGTGAAGACGGCCGTGCGCGTCTCGACGTACACCTTGTCGCCCTTGCGCAGCTTGAGGAAGTCGCGGAACGGCTCGCCGTGCGTGACCCGGTGGCCGGCGATCGCGAAGTTGCCGAGCTCGCCCGGCAGGTCGCCCTTGGGGTAGAAGCCGACGCCCTTGGCGAGCGAGCCGGGGTCGAAGCCCTTGACGATGGGGACCTCGTAGTCCTTGCCGAAGCGGGGCACGCGCAGCAGACCGATGTTCTTGCCGTCGGTGCCGTTCTTCCAGTCCTCGGAGATCGCCTCGCGCACCTGGGCCTGCTGCTGCTTGGAGACGATGTTGGTGCCCCAGTACTGCCAGGCGACGTAGCCGAGCACGCTCAGCCCGGCGAGCACGAGGACGAGGCCGATCGCCCCGACGACCGAGAACCGGCGCCGCGGACCCCGACGTCCACCGCCAGGGGCGGAGTGGGACGCGGCCGCGGAGCTCATGTCGGAGATTGTGTCATCCCCGTCCTGAGCTCCCGCCCGATCGTCGATGTGACCCACATCTCAGCCTGCGTCCGGAGATTTCTGGCCGTTCCGGTGGAGACGCTCCGGACGCGTGCCTATAGTGAAGTCGCTGCCCCGCCGTTTCACCCCCCGAGAACGGCGGGGCAGCTTCATGCTCAGGCCATGACGCCGAGCGGACGCTGCACGAGCCCCGGGAACACGCCGGAGACGTCGACCTCCGGGAAGCGCGAGCGCAGCACCTCGGCCACGACGTCGCGGTAGTCGGTGGTGACGGCGAGGTCGCCGTCGACCTGCTGCTCCGTGCCGAGACCCGGCCACCGGGCGTGCACCCGACCGCCCTTGACGCCCGCGCCCATGAGCAGGACGCAGCTGCCGTACCCGTGGTCGACGCCGTTGGCGCCGTTCTCGCGCAGCCGACGTCCGAACTCGCTCATCGTCACGAGCGTGACGCGGTCGGCCGCCGGACCGAGGTCGGTGAAGAACGCGGCGAGGTTCGTGGCGAGCTCCTCGATGCGGGAGGCCACGTTCCAGCGCAGGCCGATGTGGTGGTCCCACCCGCCGGCGTCGATGGCGATGGCGCGCACGCCGAGGCCCGACGTGACGAGGCCGGCGGCGTGCGCCATGGCGCGGCCCGTGTCGCCGGAGGCGTAGCGCGCACCGTTGGCGGGCGGTCTGCGGGCGGCGTCGGCGATGCTGCGGGTGCGTCGGGACAGCGCGTACGCGTCGAGGCCGGCGGAGCCGACGACGCCGCCACGGCGGCCGTAGGTCGTCTGCAGGAAGCTGCCCAGCGCGCCACTGAGCCGAGCGTCGTCGGCGAACGGCAGGCCGAGGTCGTCGACCGTCTCGGTGGCGACGGCCGGCGCGGGACCGAGCAGCGACGTCGGCATGGTCGTGCTGCCGAGCTGCATCGCGTCGAGCACGTCGGGCTGCGCGCCGAGCCCGGTGATCATGCGGTTGATCCAGCCGACGCGTGCGCTGCTGCCGGGGTCGGCGTCCTCGAGCTCCTCCATGGCCTCGAAGTGGCTGCGGTTGGGAGCGGGCAGCCCGACGGCGTGCACCGCGGCGAGGCTGCCGGCCTGCCACCAGCGCGACACCGGCGCGAACTTCGGGTGCAGGCCGAACGTGGCGTCGGCGTGCAGCAGCTCGGTGGCCTTGAGCGCCGTGGTCGGGCGGGCGGCGTGGTAGGCCGCCTCCGCGTGCGGCACCACCATCGACAGGCCGTCCGCCCCGCCGCGCAGCGACAGCACGACGAGGACGTTCCCGCCCGTGGCGCCGTAGACGGCCGACGTCAGGACGTCGCCGACCATCGACGTGACGACCCCGCCGAGCCCGAGGGCCGCGCCGGAGGCGAGCAGCGAGCGTCGGGTGAGGCCGTAGTCGGCGCACCCGCAGTCGTCGGTGCCGGTCATCGCAGCATCCCCTCCGGGGTGTTGAGCACGGTGCCGCGGATGAGCGTGAGGTGCCAGCCCGACACGTCGGCCACGGTCTTGTAGACCGACCCCGATGCGCGGTTGAGCATGGTCGCGACCGCGGCCTGGGTGGTGGCGTCGGCGGGCCGGCCCACCAGCAGCAGCGACTGGTGGTCGACGATCTCGGCGAGCGTGCGCGGGAAGGCGGTCGGGAGCACCGACGCGGGAGCGGGGAACGCCTGCCCGTCGGCGGAGTTCCAGCGCCCCGCCAGGCTGTAGTGCTGGTTCCAGGCGCCGAGCATGCGCGACGGCGACGCCCACGTCGTGGACCCCTCCGGGTAGCCGTCGGGGCGCGGCCACCCGTAGGGCTCCTGGCCGAGGCGGCCCGCGGCCCACACGAGGTTGGCGGGGAACGCGTCCGTGCCCCGGAAGCGCACCGGCCGGATGCCGAGCGCCCGCACCGACGCCACGACGTCCTCGACCGGCGCCCGCAGCGTGCGGCGCCGGGCCGCGAGGAACTCCGGGTGGGTCCGCAGCGCCTTGAGCGTCGCGCGGACGTCGCTGCGCGAGGAGCGGTAGGCGGCCGTCACGCTGCGCACGAGCGACGGCGACGGGTCGTCGCCGACGAGCCGCACGCACAGCCGGCGTGCCACCCGCTCGGCGGTGGCGGGGTGCAGCGCCAGGTGGTCGAGGTAGGCCGCCAGCGCCGGTCGACCGTCGGCGGCGGCGTTCGCGTGGGTGAAGCCGAGCACGCGCACGCGACCCGTCCAGTGGTCCTCGGGCGCGTACGAGGCCGCGAAGGTGTCGAACACCTTGACCTTGTGACCCGTGAGCAGACGGGCGGAGTCCTTGACGTCGTCCTCGGTGTAGCCCGACGCGCGCCCGACCGTGTACAGCTCGAGGAGCTCGCGGCCGAGGTTCTCGTTGATGCCCCGCTTGGTGTTGAGGTCGTTGTTGAGCCAGCCCGACATGGCCGGGTGCACGACCGCCGCGCGCAGCAGCTGCCGGTAGCTCGTCAGGGCGAGGCCGCGCAGGGTCTGGTCGTAGTGGAAGCGCCACGGGAAGCTGCGGTCGTGGCCGACCGGCACGTACAGCAGGTTCGACCACACGTCGTGCAGCACCTCCTGCAGCTGACGGCGCGTGAGGATCTTCTGCACCATCGAGTACTGCGCGAGGTCGAAGCCGTACTGCCAGGCGCCCGACCGTCCGGACTTGACCTCCGCCCATGCCCTCGCGGGCGTGTGCCCGAGCCGCGGCCACCAGGTGTGCACGGTGGCGGACGGGTCGGCGACCGACGTCGGGGTCAGCTGCGTCGCGAACCACCGCTCGGCGCCCCCGGCCGCGCGTACGGCGGCGGTGAGCTGCTCGTCGACGCCGAAGGAGTGGCATCCCTGACGCTCTCCCGCGTCGCCGCCGCCCTCGGCGTCGCCGCTCCCCCCGGTCCGCGGGCCGCTCCCTCGACCCACCCACCATCATGGGACCAAAGTCCCAGGCCGTCAGGGAAACGCGTCAAGTGGTGCCGGGCTCGCCGTCCCGCGGACGCGTAGGGTCGCGAGGGATGAGGACGCAGAGCAGCCGGATCGACGGCCTGGGCACCACGATCTTCGCGCGGATGAGCGCGCTCGCCGCTGCGACGGGCGCCGTGAACCTGGGTCAGGGCTTCCCCGACTCCGACGGGCCCGACGTCGTGCGCGAGGCGGCGGTCGAGGCACTGCGCGGCGGCGCGAACCAGTACGCGCCGGGGGTCGGCGTGCCCGTCCTGCGCGAGGCGGTGGCCGAGCACCAGCGCCGCTGGTACGGCCTCGACGTCGATCCCGACACCGAGGTCGTCGTGACGACGGGCGCCACCGAGGCGATCGCGGCCGCGGTGCTGGGCATCGTCGAGCCGGGCGACGAGGTCATCGTCCTCGAGCCGTACTACGACTCCTACGTGGCGGTGCTCCAGATGGCCGGCGCGGTGCGTCGACCCGTGACGCTGCGCGCCCCCGACTTCCGGCTCCCGCTCGACGAGCTGCGCGCCGCGGTGACGCCGCGGACGACGGCGATCCTGCTGAACACGCCGCACAACCCGACCGGCACCGTGCTGACCGCCGACGAGCTCGCGGCCGTCGCGCAGGTGGCCCGCGAGCACGACCTCGTCGTCATCAGCGACGAGGTGTACGAGCACCTGACCTTCGACGTCCCGCACGTGCCGATCGCGACGCTGCCGGGCATGTGGGAGCGGACGCTCACGATCTCCAGCGGCGGCAAGACGTTCTCCTTCACGGGCTGGAAGGTCGGGTGGGCGAGCGGACCGGCGGCCCTCGTCGCGTCGGTGCTCGGCGCCAAGCAGTTCCTGACCTTCACGTCGGGCTCGCCGCTGCAGCCTGCCGTCGCCGCGGCCCTGCGGCTCGACGACGACTACTTCGCGGACTTCCGCGCGGGGATGCGCGAACGTCGCGACCGGCTCTGCGCGGGGTTGGCCGACGTCGGGCTGGGCGTCGTCGTGCCCGACGGCACGTACTTCGCGTCCACCGACATCCGCCCGCTCGGCTTCGAGGACGGCCTCGACTTCTGCCTGCGGCTGCCCGAGCTCGCCGGTGTCGTTGCCGTCCCCCACCAGGTCTTCCACGACCCCGACACCCCGCTCGAGGACAACCCCGGCCGCCCCTACGTGCGGTGGGCGTTCTGCAAGCGTGCCGACGTGATCGACGAGGCCGTGCGTCGGCTCGGGTCGCTGCGCGCCTGACGGTTTACCACGGTCCCGTGGTAAACGTCGTCCTCCCTCGGGAAGCTTGCCTCGGGGGGACGGGGTCTACCACGGGACCGTGGTAAACCGCGCCGGGCGGTCAGCGGTAGCGGGGGGCGCGGCCGCCGGTCTGGACGTCGCGGGCGAGGACGGGGAGGACGCGGGGGGCGACGAGCTCGCTGAGCACGACGATGCTCGTG
Organism: Aeromicrobium sp. REDSEA-S38_B2; assembly: GCF_001628525.1. Lineage (NCBI taxonomy): Bacteria > Bacillati > Actinomycetota > Actinomycetes > Propionibacteriales > Nocardioidaceae > Aeromicrobium > Aeromicrobium sp. REDSEA-S38_B2. Next base: position 66,425 of record NZ_LUNH01000023.1, read on the forward strand.
GAGCGGACGATCGAGCCCGAGGTGCTCATGTGGAGGAGCACGTCCTGCAGGTCGGCGTGCGACGACGCGGCGATCTTGCAGACCACGTCGGCGGTGCCGCTCGTGACGTAGGCCTCGAGCACGTTCGGCAGCGACTCGAGCTCGGCGCGCACGTCGTCGAGGCGGCCCTGCGCGATCTCCAGCGTCGCGAAGGCGAGGACGGTGTGGCCGGCGGCGGCGAGGTCGACGTCGGGGCCGTAGCCCGTGATGACGCCCGACGCCTCCATCTTCGCCAGCCGTGACTGCACCGTCGCACGGGCGACGCCGACGACCCGCGACAGCTCGAGGTCACCGGCGCGCGGGTGATCACGCAGCGCTTCGACGAGGGCGAGGTCGAGAGCATCCACGGCGACTCCTGGGCAGATCGACTAGTTCACTGCCACCCTACTCGGCAGAGGTGGCCGACCTGACCAGGACGAGACGGGCAGGTTGCCAAGACGCGGCCCAGCAGGTGACCTGGGGCACATGACGACGACGCCGACGCACGCCCCGACGACCGACCAGACGACCGCCCTGACCGGCAGCGAGCGGCTCGCCGAGCTCGACCTCGACCAGCTCCGCCAGCTCGTGGGCCTGGTCGAGTACGACGCCTCGCACGACCCGTTCCCCGTCACCGGCTGGGACGCCGTCGTGTGGGCCGTCGGCAACGCCACGCAGGCCGCCGGCTACTACGAGAACGTCTACGGCATGGAGGTCGTCGCCTACTCCGGCCCCGAGACCGGCAACCGCGACCACCACGCCTACGTGCTGCAGGGCGGCGCCGTCCGGTTCGTGCTGTGCGGTGCGGTCGACCCCGACTCGGCGATCGCCGACCACCACCGCGTGCACGGCGACGGCGTCGTCGACATCGCCCTCGAGGTCCCCGACGTCGACCGTTGCGTCGAGCACGCGCGGTCGCAGGGCGCCACGGTGCTCGAGGAGCCGCACGACGTGTCCGACGAGCACGGCATCGTCCGGCGCGCAGCGATCGCCACCTACGGCGACACGCGGCACACGCTCGTCGACCGCAGCCGGTACTCCGGCCCGTACCTCCCCGGCTTCGTGGAGCGCCGTACCAGCGCCTCGGGCCGTGGGCGGCAGGAGGGCACGGCGGGGGTGCCGGGCCGTGGGCGGCAGGACAGCTCCGTGTTCCAGGCGCTCGACCACGTCGTCGGCAACGTCGAGCTGGGTCACATGGACGAGTGGGTCGACTTCTACCACCGCGTCATGGGCTTCACGAACATGGCCGAGTTCATCGGCGACGACATCGCCACCGACTACTCGGCGCTGATGAGCAAGGTCGTGGCGAGCGGCAACCACCGGGTGAAGTTCCCGCTCAACGAGCCGGCGATCGCGAAGAAGAGGTCGCAGATCGACGAGTACCTCGAGTTCTACCGCGGGCCCGGCGCGCAGCACCTCGCGCTCGCCACGGCCGACATCCTGGCCGCCGTCGACGCGCTGCGCGAGCGTGGCGTGGAGTTCCTGGCGACGCCCGACAGCTACTACACCGACCCGGAGCTGCGGGCCCGCATCGGTGAGGTGCGGGTGCCGATCGAGGAGCTGCAGCGTCGCGGCATCCTGGTCGACCGCGACGAGGACGGCTACCTCCTGCAGATCTTCACCAAGCCCGTGGGCGACCGGCCGACCGTGTTCTTCGAGCTGATCGAGCGGCACGGCTCGCTCGGCTTCGGCAAGGGCAACTTCCAGGCGCTGTTCGAGGCGATCGAGCGCGAGCAGGCCAAGCGCGGGAACTTCTGATGGCCCACTACCGGCGTGCCGGGTCGGTGCCGCCGAAGCGGCACACCCAGCACCGCGACCCCGACGGCCGGCTCTACCGCGAGGAGCTGATGGGCGAGGAGGGCTTCAGCTCCGACTCCTCGCTGCTCTACCACGTGGGCGTGCCGTCGGCGGTGCTCGAGGCGCGCCGGTGGGAGCTGCCCGACCAGGCGACGACGCCCAACGAGCCGCTGCTCCCCCGGCACCTGCGTCTGCACGACCTCTTCACCGACGACCCGGCCGGCGCCGCCGGCGGGGGTGCCGGACCGTGGGCGGCGAAGGAATCGAACCCGGTCGAGCACCGACGCCTGGTGCTGGCCAACGGGGACGTGCGGATCTCCTACGTGGTGGCGGGTGCGACGTCGCCGCTGTACCGCAACGCGACGGGCGACGAGATCGTGTTCGTCGAGGCCGGCACGGGCGTGCTGGAGACCGTCTTCGGCCACCTCCCCTACGGCCCCGGTGACTACCTCGTGGTCCCGCGGGCGACGACCCACCGCTACGTCGTGGGGACCACGACCCGTCTCTACTGCATCGAGGCGAACGGCCACGTCGCGCCACCGAAGCGCTACCTGTCGCGCTACGGCCAGCTGCTGGAGCACGCGCCCTACTGCGAGCGCGACCTGCGCGGCCCGGGCGAGCCCGAGGTCCGCCAGGAGACGGAGGTCGAGGTGCTCGTGAAGCACCGCGGCAGCGGGCCCGGAGGCCTCGCGGGCACCGTGCACGTGGTACCGGAGCACCCGTTCGACGTCGTCGGCTGGGACGGGTGCCTGTACCCCTACGCGCTCAGCGTGCACGACTTCGAGCCGATCACGGGCCGCATCCACCAGCCTCCGCCGGTGCACCAGGTCTTCGAGGGGAACAGCTTCGTGGTCTGCAACTTCGTGCCCCGCAAGGTCGACTACCACCCGCTCGCGATCCCCGTGCCGTACTACCACGCGAACGTCGACAGCGACGAGATCATGTTCTACGTCGACGGCGACTACGAGGCACGCAAGGGCTCCGGCATCGGCAAGGGCTCGGTCAGCGTGCACCCGGGTGGGCACTCCCACGGTCCGGTCCCTGCGGCGATCGAGGCGAGCCTCGGCGCGGAGTCCTTCGACGAGCTGGCCGTCATGGTCGACACGTTCCGCCCGCTCGAGCTGGGCGAGGGCGGGCGCGCGGTCGACGACGGCGTCTACCACCGCTCCTGGTCGCGATGACGTCGGCGGCACCGGACTGGGGCACGACGACGCTGCCCTGGTGCTCGTTCAGCGTCGACGACGGCCCGCGCCGGGTCGGGGTCGGCGTGGGACGCTCGGTGCTCGACGCCGGCGCGGCGCTCCCGTGGCTCGCCGACGAGGTGGCCGACGGGACGCTCGACGCGCTGCTGGCGCACGGCCCCGACCGCCGCGACCAGGTGCGTCGGGCGGTCGCCGACCTGGTGGGCACACAGACCGACGACCTTCCGCTCGTGCCAGCGGACGACGTGACGCTGTACCTGCCGTGGACGGTGCGCGACTACGTCGACTTCTACGCCTCCGAGCACCACGCCGCCGCCGTCGGCCGGCTGTTCCGCCCCGGCACCGACCCGCTGCCGGCGGCCTGGAAGCACCTGCCGATCGGCTACCACGGACGTGCGGGCAGCGTCGTCGTCTCGGGCACCGACGTCCGCCGGCCGGGCGGCCAACGTCGCGAGCCCGACGGCGCGGTGACGTTCGGTCCCTCGACACGGCTCGACCTCGAGGCCGAGGTCGGGTTCGTCGTCGGCGGGCCGGCCACCCGTGGCCCGCTCACGCTGGCCGAGGCCGAGGACCGGCTGTTCGGCGTGGTGCTGGTGAACGACTGGTCGGCGCGCGACCTGCAGGCGTGGGAGTACGTGCCGCTCGGGCCGTTCCTCGGCAAGTCGTTCGCGACGTCGGTCTCGGCCTGGGTCGTCCCGATGGAGGCGCTGCGGCACGCCCGGACGGCGCCGCCACCGCGCGACGTCCCGTTGCTGCCCTACCTCGACGACACGTCGGCGCCGGCAGGTGCGCTCGACCTCGCGCTCGAGGTGCGGATCGGCGACGAGGTCGTGTCGCGGCCGCCGTACCGCGCGATGTACTGGACCCCGGCGCAGATGCTCGCGCACTCGTGCGTCAACGGTGCGGCGGTGCGCCCGGGCGACCTGTTCGCGTCGGGCACCGTGAGCGGCCCGGCACGCGGGGAGAGCGGCGCGCTCATCGAGCTCACCGCGAACGGCGCCGAGCCGATCGTGCTGGGCGACGGCTCGACCCGCGCGTTCCTGCACGACGGCGACGAGGTGACCGTCAGCGCGACGGCACCCGGACCGGCCGGCCGGCGGGTGCCGCTCGGCGAGGTGCGCGGACGCGTCGTCGCCGGCTCCTGACACCAACGGCCGGTGCCGCCGCGCGCTGATCCGGCGCACGGTCGGCCATCTGGGCTGCGAGATCGAGATCGAGCCGGGGCGTCAGTGCACGCGGGAGAGGGCTCGTCCGCGGGCGGCGACCCGGAGCCGGACGGCGGCGCGCAGGTCGTCGCGACCGAGCACGTCGTGCAGCTGCGCCGACACCTCGTCGGCGCGCTGCGCCACGTGCGTCAGGTCGGCCTCCGGCTCGATGGTGGCGTCGATCCGGGCCACGAGCTCGCCGCGGTCGCGGACGACGGACCCGCGTGCGGAGCGCACGCCCTCCGTCGCGGCGAACGCGTCGGCGGCGGCGGAGAGCACCTTGCCGGCCAGCGCCTCGCTGCGTCCGTCGTCGCCGCTGCCCTCCAGCCGGAGTCGCGAGACGGTGGGGCGGGTCAGGTGGGCGAGGATCCAGCGCAGCGCCACGAGCGCGACGACGACCGCGACGGCCGCCGCCCCCCACGCCACGGCGGGGTTCTCGAGCGCGTCGGCGACGCGCGTGGTGCTGCTGGTCGCGGGGAGCGTGCTGCCGGAGACCTCGCGTCCGGACCACCACCACAGGCCGGCGAGCCCAGCGGCGGCCAGCAGCGCGACGAGCACGAGGGTGGCGAGACGGTCGATGAGGAGCGTGGTGCGACTGACCATGGTGCTCAGCCCTTCTCGGGTCGGATGGTGACGTCGACCCGCGGGGTGGGGTCGACGGCGGAGCAGACGCGCTCCGCGCGGGCACGGACGGCACCCTCGAGCTCGCTCTCGCGGTCGCTGGTGGCGACGGAACGAGCCACCACCTTCACGCGCCGACGCCGGACCGAGACGTCGGCGTCGGTGACGCCGTCGGTGCCGTCGATCGCGGCGCGGACGACCCGCACGAGGTCCTGGCGACGCAGGTGCACGCCGCTGCTGGCGCGCAGCGCCAGGGTGCGGCGCGGTCGGGGCTTGAGCGCCACCGGCAGCAGCAGCACGGCCACGACCAGTGCGACGACCGCGGCGGCCAGCACCGCGGAGGTGCGACCGTCGATCCCGTCGGCCGCGTCGACGACCGTCAGCAGCCACGAGCTGCCCGACACCGAGCCGAGCTGCACGAGCAGGTGCTGGACCGCGACGACGGCCAGGCCGACGAGCGCGAGGGCGATCAGCTGGGCGACGAGGGGCGACGCGCCCGTGCCGGCGGGCGACTTCGCCGCCGCGAGCGGGCGGGTACCCGTCGGGGAGGGGGTCTCGGAGGTCATGCGGGGTCCTTCGGTCGAGTGGGAGAGGTCAGACGACGCGGCGGGTGGGGGCGTCGAGGTGCACGACGTCGGCGACCGTGACGTCGACACGGCTCACGGTGACGCCGACGAGGGTGTCGACGCGCTCGGTGACGTGCGCGCGGACCCGCTCGACGAGCGGCGCGAGCGGCGTCGGCCAGGTCGCCGCGACCTCGACCGTGATCGACGACGTCTCGCCGGCGACCGTGGCCTCGGCGTGCGGCAGGCCCTTGCGGACGAGCTTGGTCCAGCCCTTGCGGGTGTCGACGACGGCCTCGATCTCCGAGGCCGCGATCGACGCGACCCGGCTCACGACGCCGTCGGCGATGGTCGTGCGGCCGCGGTCCTCGGGGGCGGGCAGCGGTGCCCGCTCCTGCGCGACGGGGGCGAGGGTGGCCGTGTCAGCCACGGTCGCGCCGTCCGAGCAGGCCGGAGAGGTCGACCTCCCCGTCGACGTGGCCGCCGACGAGGTAGCCCGCGCCGCCCAGGACGAGGGCGAGCAGGAAGCCGAGGAAGCCGCCGGTCGCGATGGCGATGGCGAGCAGGAGGCCGGCGATGAGGCCGACGGTGGAGGTGGTCATGGGGTGTCTCCTTGGTGCCGGGATGGGGGTCGTGCGAGGGGTCAGAGGTCGATGTAGCGGCGGCGACGCGGCCGCCGCGTCGGGCGGCGCAGGGCCGCCCGGAGGGTGTGGAGCACTCGAGGCAGGGGCCTCGGGTCGGACGGCTCGGGGCCAGAGCTTCGGGGGCCCGACCGCTCGAGGAACGCGTAGCGCCGGTCGAGCGCCGCCAGCCGGACCTGCAGCTGCTCGGCGTCACCTCCGGCGTCGGGATGGTGGCGACGCACCAGGGCGCGACGGTCGCGACGCCACTGCTCGCGCAGTGCGGCGTCGGCCGGACCCGCGAAGCGGTGTCCGGTCGGTCGCGCCCCGGTGCTGCCGCTCACGACGCGGTCGTGCCGTCCGGGACGACGTCCTCGACGACCACGCGCACGGGTGTGTCGACGAGCGGCGACACGACCGAGCGAACGGCGTCGGCCAGGTCGCGCAGCCGGGTGCCCATCGTCGCGACGACGTGCACCTCGGTGTCGCCGTCGCGCAGCCGGACCCCGGTGACGCGACGACCGGGCAGGTAGGTCGCCACCTCGCCGAACGAGCCGGCGTGCAGCCCCGCGACCCCGGGCACGCCCAGGGTCGCGGACGCCACCTGCTCGGCCACCGTCGCTCCGGTGTCGGCGGGCTCGGGCGTGTCGGCGGGGGTGGTCACTGGACGCGCGGCTCGCCGGCGGTGTCGTCGGCGCCCTCGTCGGACTCGATGTGGATGTCCTGCACCTCGATGTTGACCTCGACGACGTTGAGGCCGACCATGCGCTCCACCGCGTTGATCACGTTGGTGCGGATGCCGTTGGCGAGGTCGGCGATGGAGACGCCGTACTCCGCGACGAGCTGGATGTCGATGGCGGCCTCCTTCTCGCCCACCTCGACGGAGATGCCCTGCGAGTGGTTGGTGGAGGAGCCCGGGATGCGCTCACGGATGGCGCCGACGGCGCGGGCGGTGTTGCCACCCAGCGCGTACACGCCGGAGACCTCGCGCGTCGCGATGCCGGCGATCTTCGACACGACGGTGTCGGCGATGGAGGTACGACCCTGCGTGCTGTCCAGGTCGCTGGAGGTGGTGGTCTTGGCGACGGCCTTCTCGCTCACGTCATCAGTCCTGTTCTGTGTGGTGGGGTGGATCGATCGAACAACCGTGAGAGTCACCCCGCACGCCGAACGTCACGGTGATGTGACCGACGTCACGGTGTGAGTCCGTTCGAGGTGCGCCCCTCCCCACGCGGTGGGACGGTCGGAGCGATGACCAGGGGGACGGACGACGAGCGGGTGCCGGGCACCGACGACGGGAGCGCCCGTCCGTCCGACAACGCGCTCGCCCGCCGCGCCGGCCTTGGCGACCGGGCGGCGCGTCTGCTCGACGGCGACGAGAGGTCGGCGGAGGACGCCGTGCAGGACGCGTGGATCACCGCGTGGCGCGCTCTGCCCGACTTCGAGGGCCGCTCGAAGGTGCAGACGTGGCTGTTCACGATCGTGCAGCGCGAGGTCTACCGACGCCGTCGCCGCACCCGCCCCCTGGCGGTCGACGACCGCATCCTCGAGCCCCTCGGCCGCGACGACGCCGACCGGCTCGGCGCCGCGCGTCGCCTCGACCCCGAGCAGGAGGCCGAGCTCGGCGACCTCTGGCGCACGCTGGACCTGGCCCTGGGGGAGCTACCGTGGACCCAGCGCGCGGCATGGACCCTCCGTGAGCTGGAGGGCTTCTCCTACGCGGAGATCGCCCAGGTGCTCGACACGACTCCGACCGTGGTCCGCGGACAGCTGCACCGCGCCCGACGAAGTCTCGCGATCCGGATGGAGCAGTGGCGATGACGAACCCCGACGTGCCCGACCTCGACCGCTCGAGCGGCGAGCGTGCCCTCGACGTGGCGACCGACCAGCTCCGCGACCAGCCGGCGAGCCCGCACGTCGCGCAGGCGGCCGGCCGCGTCCTCGCCCGGGCCCTTGCCGCCCCCCGTCGGGCGAGCACGATCGAGACCGCCGACCCGCTGCTGCAGGTCTCCTCGGTCGCGCTCGTGGCGCTGCTGCGCTCGGCGCTCGGCGGCGAGGTCGCCGACGCGGCCGTGCGACGCATCCGGCTCGACGTCCGCGACCGCGGCCGCCTGCACGCCGTGTACGTGGAGCTCGTGGCGCGCTACGGGACGTCGGTGCCGGAGTCCACCGAGGCGACGCACGCCGTGACCCGGCGCGTCCTGACCCAGACGCTCGGGACGGGGCCGGCACCGGGCGCCGACGACGTCACCCAGCACGTGCACGTCAGCGACGTCACCCACGGGGACCCGCACCTGGCGGAGCCGCTCGACGAGGATGAGGTGGGCGACGCGTGAGACAGCTGACCGTGCACCGCCACATCGACGCCGAGCCCGACATCGTGTGGTCGCTGCTCGTCGACCTCGACGCGTGGCCTCGCTGGGGCCCGTCGGTGCAGCACGCGAGCCTCGACGACGAGGCGCCGCTCGGCCTCGGCAGCACCGGCCACGTCCGCACGGCCGTCGGTCTCTCGCTCCCCTTCGCGATCACGTCGTTCGAGCCGGGGCGCGCCTGGGCCTGGTCGGTCGCCGGTGTGCCCGCGACGACGCACGCCGTGCGTCCGGAGGTCGACGGCTGCCGGCTGTCGATGGGTGCCCCGCTGTGGGCGCCGGCATACCTGCCCGTGCTGGCCGCGGCGCTCGTGCGGATCGACCGGCTGGCCACCGCGCGCCGCTGACCGCGGCAGAAGGTCAGGCGGGGTACGGCTCGCGGGAGAGCAGCCGGGCGAGGTGCACGGCATTCGCGGCCGCCGTGCGCAGCGTGCTGAGCGTGGCCTCGGGGGTCTCGTCGAGGTCGTTGTAGTCGACCGTGTGCATGGCCTCGCCGTTCCAGTACGTGCCGCCCTGCGCGGGGATCGTCAGGCCGCAGTCGTCGAGCGCCTGGTACAGGTCGGCCGTGATCTTGTGCGCGCCGTCCTCGTTGCCGACGACCCCCACGAGCGCGACCTTCCCGTAGAGGATCGGGTTCCCGTCGTCGCGCGTCTCGGACAGCTCGGCGTCGAGCCGCTCCAGCACGCGGTTCGCGACGCTCGACATCTGCCCCACCCACGTCGGTGTGACCACGACGATCACGTCGGCGTCGAGCAGCTGCCGACGGATCGCCGGCCACTCGTCGCCGTCGCCCATGTCGGTCTCGACACCGGGCTTGACGTCGAGGTCGACGACCCGCACGGCGGTGCCGACGACGTCGTGCTCGGCGAGGGCGTCGAGGTACTGCTGCGCCATCAGGGCGCTGCTCGACGGCGCGTCGCCGGGCTTGAGGGTGCAGTTCAGTGCGAGGGCGGTGAGGGGCACGGGGACTCCATCGGTCGAGGGAGCCGACGTCACGCCGGCTCCCTCCCGACGTACCCGCCCCGTGCGGGACGAACCGTCACGGGACGGCCGACCCTCGCACCCGGCCGCCCCCGCGGGGTGAGACATTGTGGTCTCATGTGAGACACTCCTGTCTCACGACGACCCGGGGAGTGCGATGACACCCGACGAGATCCTGGCTGTCGCCCAACGGCAGCTCAACGCCGACCCCACGTCGTCGATGGCCGACATCGCCCGAGCCGCCCACATCGGCCGCGCGACGCTGCACCGCTACTTCGCCGGACGCGACGAGCTGCTCCTCGAGATCGGCACTCGCTCCCTCGACCGCTGGGAGCAGCGTCTCGACGAGGCAGCGGTCGAGGACGTGGCCGCCGGCGGCGACGGCGGCCTCATCCGGAGCACCGTCGAGCAGCTGCTCGAGCGCTTCACCGACGACTCCGACGACTTCGGCTTCGCCCTCACCGACCACTTCCTGACCGTCGAGCCGGGACTCGCCGCCCGCGCCGAGGCCCTCCACCGGCGCGAGGTCGTGCTCTTCGCCGCCGGACAACGGGCGGGCGTGCTGCGCGACGACGTCAGCGCCGCCTGGCTGTCGACCGCCGGCTACGGCCTTCTCGTCGCCGCCCGCGAGGCCATCCGGGTCGGCGACGTGCCGCGACGCGGCCTTGGCGCCCTCGTCTCCTCCTTCTTCCTCGACGGAGCCTCTGCCCGTCAGCACGACTGAGGCTCCGCACTCCCCACCACGAAGCCTCCGCACTCCGCCACCACGAAGCCTCCGGCTTCGGGAAAGCCTCGGTGACACCGTGACCACCTCTCCCTCCCCCACGACCCCCGCCGTCGACCACCCGCGCCGCTGGGCCGGTCTGGCCGTGCTCGCCGCCAGCCTCCTCGTGGTGGTCATGGACATGACGATCCTCAACGTCGCGCTGCCGGACCTGGCCGCCGAGACCGACGCCAGCGCTCTGCAGCAGCTGTGGATCGTCGACGCGTACGCCCTCGTCCTGGCCGGCCTGCTCGTGCCCGTCACCGCCCTTGCCGACCGCGTCGGTCGCAAGCGCATGCTGCTCACCGGCTTCACGATCTTCGCCGTCGCCTCCACGGCCGCGCTCTGGGTCGACGACGCATCGGCCGTCATCGCGCTGCGTGTGGCCCTCGGCCTGGGCGGCGCCATGATCATGCCGTCGACCCTGTCGCTCATCCGCACGCTCTTCACCGACCCGCGCGAACGCGCCTACGCGCTCGGCATCTGGGCCGCGATGGCCTCCCTGGGAGCGGCCGTCGGCCCGGTCGTCGGAGGCGCGCTGCTCCAGGCGTGGAGCTGGCACGCGGCCTTCCTCGTGAACGTGCCCGTCATGGTCCTCGGCGTCGCGTTCGGCATGTGGCTGCTGCCGGAGAGCCGCTCGGCGCGACCCGGCCGCATCGACCCGTTCGGCGTGGTCCTCACGGTCGCCGGCATGGTCACGATGGTCTACGGCGTCAAGGAGCTCGGCAAGGACGGGTTCAGTGGAGTCACCCTGGTCTGCGTCGTCGCGGGCATGACGATGCTGGCCCTCTTCGTGCGACGCAGCCTGCGCCAGGACGCCCCCATGCTCGCGGTCTCGCTGTTCCGCAGTCGCATCTTCCGCGGCGGGGTGGTCGCCGCGCTGGCGAGCAGCATCGCCATGATGGCGCTGCTCTTCGTCGGCTCGCAGTGGCTCCAGCTCGTGGAGGGCCACGGTCCGCTCCTGGCGGGCGTCGCGCTGCTGCCGCTCGCCGTCGGCGGCCTGGTCGCCTCCCCGCTCGCCCCGCGGATCGCCGCCCGCATCGGCGCCCGACGGGCGGTGGTGCTGGGCATGGTCCTGCTCGGCGCAGGACCGCTCCTCATCTTCGCGGCGCCGCAACCGCTCTCCTACGTCGTGGTCGGCCCGGCACTGCTCGTGGTCGGCGTGGGGACGGGTGCGCTCGCGCTAGCCTCGGCCCTCATCATCGGCAGCGCACCACGCGACCAGGTCGGCTCGGCGTCCGCCGTCGAGGAGATCTGCTACGAGTTCGGCGCGGTCATCAGCATCAGCGTGCTCGGCGGCCTCGTCGCCGCGCTCTACCGCAGCGGGCTGCCCGGCGACGCCACCGACGCGACCCGCGAGTCGCTCGCCCTCGCGCTCGACACGCCGGTCGCCGCAGCCGCCCAGGCCTCCTACGCCGAGGCGTTCGGCTGGGTCGGCCTCGCCGCCGGGCTCGTCATGCTCGCGGCAGCGTGGCTCGTGCACCGGCTGCTCCCCGCCGACCTCGACCTCGACGCGCTCGAGCACTAGCGGGGCGGACGTCAGCGCGGCAGCGGGATCCGCAGGAACCGCGGGCGGTAGACGAACGGGTCGCGCGCGACCTCCGCGAGGTCGGTGTCGTTCTGGCTGTAGGAGACGACGACCGACCCTCGCTCGGGCAGCAGGTCGGGGTGGGCCAGCGGCATGTACCGCAGGCGACCGTCGGGCTCGCTGGGGATCTGGGCGACCGGGGCGCTCGGGGTGAACGGCCCGGTCGGTCGCGACGCCGACCACACGACGAGGTCCTTGCCGAGGAACTCGTCGCGCTTGCTCACCGCGTACCAGCGTCCGCCTCGCTCGAAGACGCTGAGCGTCTGCGAGACCCCGCCCTCGGCCGGGACCAGGGTGGCCAGCTCGGAGGCGTCGCGGGTCCATGCCCGACCGTTCCAGTAGCGGTAGCGGTCGGGGCGCAACACGTCGTCGGGCCGCACCCGCGCCACGTGCAGGCTGAACCCGAACACCAGGCCGCGACCGGGACGCGCCGTCCCGTAGAGGTAGACCCAGCCGTCGGACACGGCCGTCGCGGCGCCCCACGTCGGACGACGGGGGTCGTCGTCGTCCGGGCCGACGTCGCGCACCCCGAGCAGCTGGGGCGTCCGCCCGCGCTCCACGACGAACAGCGCGACCGCGGGCCCCAGGTTGTCGAACGCGAGCGGGCCGTCGGGAGCGTCGGCGCCCTTGACGCGCTGCGCCGACACACCCACCAGGTCGTAGCCCGGTCGCTCGATCTTGGCGACCGACATCGGCCAGTAGCCGACGCCGTCGGCCCGGTCGGGGATGAGCGCGCCGTGGTCGGCGGGCAGCACCACCTGTGCGCAACCTGGCTCGAACACGAGCATCGAGTTGCGCACGAAGCGCTGGCCGTCGAAGTCGGCCGACCGGAGGGTGTCGCCGAAGAGCCAGAGCCGCCGCCCGTCCTGCAGGGTCACGTCGGCGCCGACGTCGGCGCCCTGGAACGCCCCCGAGCCACGGACCTGCGTGACGAGCCGGTTGAGGTCGGGTACCGAGCGGACAGGCTCGATCGGCAGGCAGCGGGTCTCGCTCGCCTCGGGCACCGTCGGCGCCGACGGCGGGTCGGCCCGGCCCGAGAAGGCGACGAGGGACAGCATGAGCAGGAGCGCCGGCCCGGTGACGGCCGCCACCCGGATCCGCCACGGCACGCGCTGCACTCCCACGGCACCACGATGTCACGGCGACGGGGCGGGCCCTGGCGTGACCTACAGTCGGCGCGTGAGGGGTCGCGTCTGGGTGCCGCTGGTGGTCGCCGTCGCCGTGCAGCTGGCCGGCGTGGTCGCGGTCTTCGCCTGGGTCGCGGGCGACGACCTGCACGAGGCGCCGCTCGGCGTGGTCGCGCCGGCCGTGGTCGGCCAGACGCTCGCCGACCGCGCTGCCGCCGATCCCGACAGCCCGTTCACGGTCGTGCGACCGCCGTCGGCCGCAGCAGCCCGTGGGCTCGTCGACGACGGCACGCTGGTGGGCTCTGCGGTGGTCGACCTCGCTCGCTCCGACGACGTCCTGCTCCTGCCACGGCGGGCCTCGCCGGACCAGCGGGCGGCGGTCGAGGCAGCCGTCCGGGTCACGTCGGCGCGGCTGGGTCGGGGCGTGGAGGTCGAGCTGGTCGGGCCGTCGCTGTCGGCGGGCGGACGCGCCGCCGTCACCTGGCTCCCGGTGCTGGCCGTCGGCGCGGGCATCCTCACGTCGGGGGTGCTCACGGTCCGCTCCGGCCGGCTGCCGCGGACGTGGCCGGGCGCCCTGCGACGTCTGCGCGTGATCGGGGCAGTGGCGGTGCTGGTCGGCGGCGTCGGCGGCCTGGTCGGCGCACTGCTCGCGACGGGACCGGTGCTCCTGTGGTGGCCGGCGCTCTCCCTGCTGGTGCTGACCGGCGCGCTCGTGTCGCAGGCGCTCGAGCACCTGATGGACGCGTGGGGCTGGGGGCTCGCCGTCACCCTCCTCGTCCTCACGGCGCTCCCCGACCTCGCCGGCACGGGCACCTGGATGCAGCCGGTCGTGTGGCGCGAGGTCACGACGCTGCTGCCGCACGCGGCCGGCATCGAGATCCTGCAGCAGCTCACCGGCGGCACGGCTGGCGCGCTCTGGCGCCCGTGGGCGGTGCTCGCCGTCTGGTGTGCCGTGGGTGGCGCCACGTCGACGCTCGCCCGGCGCGAGCGCTCGGCTGGCTGAGCGCACCAGTTCGTCCCGGCGCCCGGCGGCGTGAGCGGGCGGGGCGCGGGAGCTCAGTCGCCGAGTGCGCCGACCTGCGACAGCAGCTCGACCTGGTCGAAGTACAGGTGCTCCGACCGCAGTCGGCTGCCGTCGACCTCGTAGACGGCGGCCCACCGGAACGACACCTCGCGCCCGGTCGGCGCGAGGCTGCCGCCCGCACCGCGCAGGGTGCCGGTGTGCGTGCCGACGAAGCGGCCCTCCGCCGCGACGCGTGACCCGCTCCCGAGCACGGAGACCAGCTCGAGGCGCCCGTCCGGGAAGCCGTCGTGGAAGACCCGCAGGAAGGCGAGCACGGCCTCCCGACCCGAGGCCGACGCACCGGGGGCGATGATCTCCGCGTCCTCGGACCAGGGCTCGGCGGCCTCGTCGCGGGCGTTGAACGCGTCGACGTGACGCCGGACGACCTCGTGGCTCGACATCTCATGACTCCTTCGTGAGGGGCGGGTAGGAGGACTCCTGGACCAGCGCCTCCACGTCGTCGACCAGCCCGACCACCCCGCTGGACCGGGCGATCGCGACGCCGACCTCGTGCGCTCGGCGGGCGTACGCACCGTCGTCGAGCACCGCCCGCACGGCACGCCCCACGGCGGCCGGGGTCGGGCGGCCGGTCCGCAGGTTGATGCCGACCCCGGCGTGCTGCACGCGGGTCGACGTCTCGACCTTGTCCTCGGAGTCCCCGGCGATGACGATCGGGACACCGTGGCGCATCGCGTGGTGCAGCCCGCCGTAGCCACCGTTCGTGACGAGCACGTCGGTGCGGGCCAGCAGCTCGTCGTAGGGCAGGTAGCTGGCGACGAAGACGTTCGCGGGCAGCGGGCCGAGGTCGTCCAGCGCGGACGTCGGGCGACCGCCGGTCGTCACGGCGACCTGCACGTCACGGTCCGCCAGGGCCTCGACGGTCGGCCCGACGACCTCGGTGAAGTCGGTGTTGGCGACCGTCCCTTGGGTCACGTGCACGAGCGGGAGGTGCGGGTCGAGGTCGTCGAACCAAGCGGGTGTCGCGACGTCGGCGACCTCGGCTGCCGGCGGGACCATCGGGCCGTAGAAGCGCAGGCCTGCCGGCGCGTCGGAGCGCGCGTACTCGAACTCGGGGACGGTGAACTGGGCGAGCAGGTCGCTGCGGTCGAGCACGTCCATGAAGAAGGCGCCGTCGAGCCCCGGCGCGCCGACGTCGGCGAGGAAGCGGTCGAGGCTGCGGTGGACGGGCCGGAGCACCACGCGCGACGTGCGGTACAGCAGGCGGTTGCGGAGCCGGTTCGGCACCGTCCGTCGCCACGGCACGAGTCCGAGTCCGTAGGGCGCGGTGTCGACGCTGCTGAACCCGGCCGGACCGATCCCGCACAGCACGGTCGCGGGACGCTGGTCACGGGGGCGCGAGAAGAGCGTCTGCACACCCAGGAAGGTCATGTCGTGGAGGACGACGTCGGCGGGCTCGTCGGCGAGCATCTGCTCGAGTGCCTGTCCGGCCGGCGCAGCTGGGGCGACGAAGGCCTGTTCCACGCCGTGGTTGATGGTGGCGAGGCCACGGGTGCGCTCCCCCGCCCCGATGGAGTCGAGCGTGTCGGCCTCGGCCGGCAGCGCCACGAACTCCGCTCCGCTCGCGCGCACGGGAGCCTCGTAGCCGGCTCCCGTGAGCATCCTCACCCGCCATCCGCGGCGGACGAGCTCGCCGGCCACCACGGACAGCGGTCCGACGTGTCCGGTCGCCGGCATGCTGCACAGCACCGCGCTGCGGCTCATGGGCGTCTCCCTCAATTGACTAGAGTGAGACTAACCCCAATATGGGTCACCCGTCGAGCGCCGCCCCCAGCTCGTCCAGCTGCCGGCGCAGCCACACGCCGTAGCGCGTCGGCGTCCACCCTCTCTCGCGGACGAGGTGGATCCACGGCTCGGGGCCGACGACCAGCCCGAGCAGGTCGGCCGCCTCGGACGCCTGGTCGGCGCGGAGCCGTCCGCGCGCGACGAACCACCCGGCGGCGATGGTCATGTCGCGGTGCCGGCGCTCCTCCAGGTCCTGCACCGCCGAGCGGACTCTCGCGTCGACGTCCGCGGCGGACACCATGGCGTGCAGGAGCGCCGCGGACCGCAGGTTCGCCTCGACGAGGAAGTCGACGTACCGCTCGATCGCCACGCCCGTGTCGGGCTCGGCCATGATGTCGACCAGCTCCGGACGCTCGGCGAGCGGATGTCGACCTTCGTCACCGGCCAGCGTCAGCTCGTGCGCCGCGACGAGCAGTGCGTGCTTGGGGCCGTGCGCGTGCACGGTCTGCACCGACGTGCCCGCCTCGGCCGCGATCGCCTGCATCGACGTCGCCGCGTAGCCGTCGCGCACGAAGAGCGTCCCCGCCGCCTCGACGATCCTGCGGCGCGTGGCCGCGGCGACGGCGTCGCGGGTCGGGGAGCGGTACGCACGCGGCATGCAGCGAACCGTATCGGAGCACGAACCGCACCACCTGGGGTCGAGCCCGCCTCGAGCCCGAAGGGCCGTGACGCGGTTCAGGCGTCTCTCAGGCGAGAGTTGTTAGCGTCGACGGGTCGTCGCGGCGCGCAACCAGACGGCGAGCAACGGGCAACACGAGGGAGAAGCATGCTGAGGCAGATCGGTGCGACGGAGCTGTTGATGGTGGTGGGGGTCGCCGTGCTCCTGTTCGGCGGCCGCAAGCTCCCCGAGCTGGCCCGCGGCTCGGGCCAGGCGCTGCGCATCTTCAGGCAGGAGATGCGCGAGGAACCCCCGAGCTCGGAGGAGGAACCGGCCCGGACGGCGGAGTAGCTCGTGGAGCAGGAGCGCACCCCCACCGCGACCGCCCCTCCCACGCGGGCCCGACGACGCATGCTCCAGCGGCGACGCCGCACCGTGCGCGTCGTGCTCGTCGGTGTCGTCAGCCTCGCGCTGGTGGCCGGCGTGGCGCTCGGCGTGCTGCAGTGGCGTCTGTCCGCGAACCTCAGCACGGCGACCGTGGGCGACCACCTCGTCGAGGACGACACCGACACCGGTGCCCTCAACGTCCTGTTCATCGGCTCGGACTCGCGCGACCTCCGGACCTCGAAGCACGGCAACGGCGACGGCAGCCGACGCAGCGACGCCCTCGTGCTGGCTCACGTCGCCGCCGACAACAGCCGCATCGACGCCGTGCAGATCCCGCGCGACACGCTCCTCGACCTGCCCTCGTGCGACGACGCCGACGGGACGTCGCACGCCGGGGGTCCAGGCATGATCAACGCGGCGCTGCAGCACGGTCCCGCCTGCAGCGTGCGTGCCGTCGAGGCACTCAGCGACGTGCACGTGCACCACTTCGTCGAGCTCGACTTCGACGGCTTCGCCGACATGGTCGACGCGCTCGGTGGAGTCGACGTGTGCCTGCCCGAGGCGCTGCGCGACGACGACGCGCACCTCGACCTGCCGGCCGGGAAGCAGCGCGTCGACGGCACCGACGCGCTGGCGCTGGCCCGCACCCGTCACGCGATCGGCGACGGCAGCGACCTCAGCCGCATCGGCCACCAGCAGGTGGTGATGTCGGCGATCATCCACGAGGTGCGCTCGGCCGAGGTGCTGACCCGCCCCGACCGGCTCGTGAGGTTCCTCGACGCAGCCACGCAGTCGATGACCGTCGACGACGACCTCGCCAGCACCAGAGCCCTCGGCCGCCTCGCACAGCGGGTGCGATCGGTGGACCCTGCTCGCATCACCTTCATGGCGATGCCCACGGCGGCTGCCCCACAGGACCCCAACCGCGTGGTCGCCACCGACGACGCCCGCACCGTCTTCTCCGCCATCGACGCCGACGAGCCGGTGCGCCTCGCGTCGGACCGACCGGCTCCCTCGCCGAAGCACGCACCGATCGAGGTGCTCAACGGGGCGCGGGTCCCTGGCCTCGCCGCGTCGGCCGCCGGCCAGCTCGAGTCGCTCGGTCACACCGTCGTCGCCGTGGGCGACGCGCAGGAGCCGGCCGAGCGGACGATCCTCGTCGTCGACGGCTCGGACCGCGCGAAGCGCACCGCAGCCGCCGTCGCCCGCTCCTTCGGGCTCGACGTGGAGCCGCAGGTCGACCCCGACGTCGCGGGAGTGCGCCTCGTCCTGGGCGCCTCCGACGCCACGGGCCTGCAGGTCCGCGACACCCCCGCCGTCGAGACCACCTCGCGACACGCCGACGAGGACCTCTGCAGCTGAGCGAGAAGCCGGGTGGACATGCCCATCGAGTGCGACAGCTGCGAGCACGACGAAGGCCCGGTCCGCTGCTGCGTGACCGGGCCTGGTGGAGCCGCCTGTCGGAATCGAACCGACGACCTTTTCATTACGAGTGAAACGCTCTACCGACTGAGCTAAGGCGGCGAAGGTCCCGCGAGGATCGCCCGCAGAACCTCGTACAGCCTACCCCTGCCCCTCCAGCGGGACACACGGGCCCCCCTACACTCGACCCCGTGACCGGGACAGAGGACGTGCGGGCCGAGCTGGACGACATGCGCTCCAGCATCGACAACATCGACGCCGCCCTCGTGCACCTGCTGGCGGAGCGGTTCAAGTGCACCCAGCGGGTGGGCCGGCTGAAGGCCACGCACGACCTGCCTGCCTCCGATCCCGACCGCGAGGCACGCCAGATCGAGCGGCTCCGCTCGCTCGCCGTCGAGTCCGACCTCGACCCCGCGTTCGCCGAGAAGTTCCTGACCTTCATCATCGACGAGGTCATCCGCCACCACGAGGCCATCCGCTCGGCCTGAGCCCGCCCCCGTCGCCGCGGCACCGCCGAGCGGTGCGAGGCCGGACTGCGGCCGGACTACTCGTCGGGGCAGGTCGTGCCGTCGCGCGGGACGGTGCCGTCGACGAGGTAGGCGTCGACAGCCTTGACGATGCAGCGGTTGCCGGAGCTGTAGGCCGTGTGGCCGTCGCCCTCACGGGTGAGCAGCACGCCCTCGCGGTCGCCCAGCTGGTCGGCCAGCGCCTTGGCGTTCTCGTACGGCGTCGCAGGGTCGCGGGTGGTGCCGATGACGACGATCGGCGACGAGCCCTCGGCGTCGATCTCCACCTGCGGGCGCTCGGCGGGCTCGGGCCAGTCGGTGCAGCCGAGGGTGCCCCAGCCGAGAGCGGCACCGAAGACCGGCGAGACCTTCTCGAAGCGGGGCAGCTCGGCCTCCACCTCGGCGACGCTCGGCCGCTCGCGGTTGTCGAGGCAGTTGACCGCGATGTTGGCCCACCCGATGTTGCCGTCGTAGCTGCCGTCGCTCTGCCGGGAGAAGTAGAGGTCGTTGAGGCGCAGCAGCAGCGACCCGTCGCCCCGCAGCGCTGCCGTGAGCGCCTGCGACAGGACGGGCCACGCCGCCTTGTCGTAGAGGGTGACGGCCACGCCGTAGAACGCCCGGCCCTTCGTCAGCTCGCGGTCGGTCCCAGTGGGCAGCGGCTGGTCCTCCAGCCGGGACATGAAGGTGGCCAGCGCCCGGTTGGCGGCGTTGGGGTCCTGGCCGAGCGGGCACGACTCGAGCTTCGCGCACGCGTCGAGATAGGCGTCGAGCGCGCGCTGGAACCCGGTGGCCTGCCCGAAGGCGGACCCGAACACGTCCTGGGCGGGGTCGACGGCGCCGTCGAGCACCATGGCGCCGACCTTCTGCGGGAACAGCGTCGCGTAGGTGGCGCCGAGCTGCGTCCCGTACGACGCGCCGAACCAGTCGAGCTTCTGCTGCCCCATCGCGGCGCGCGCGACGTCCATGTCGCGGGCGGCCTCCTCGGTGGAGACGTGTCCGGCGAGCTCGCCGGAGTTCTTGGCGCACGCCTCGCCCAGCTTGCGGACGCCGGCGCGCAGCTCGCGCACCTCGGCCGACGTGCTCGGGTCGGGGTCGCTGGCCGCGTAGGCGTCGAACTGGGCGTCGGGCAGGCACTCCAGGGGCGAGCTCTCGCCGACGCCGCGGGGGTCGATGCCGACGATCGTGAAGGCGTCGCGCACCGTCGGCGCCATGCTGCCCGCCAGGCTCGCGGCGAAGTCGATCGCCGACCCGCCGGGTCCGCCGGGGTTGACGAACAGCACGCGCGTGCCGTCGCCGGTGCTGAGGTAGCGCGCGGCCTTGAGCGTCGTGGTCGCGCCGTCGGGCTCGTCGTAGTCGATGGGGACGGTGATCGTGGCGCACTCGGAGTCACCGCCGCAGCCCTTCCAGGTCAGCTTCTGGTCGTAGAAGCGCTGCAGGCCGTCGGGAGCCTGCTCGCCGGTGGGCTGGATCGCCTGGGCGGCGGGCGAGTCGTCGGACGCGCCGTCGCCGTCGCGGACCACGAGCAGGACGCCCGCGACGACCGCAGCCACCGCGGCGAGGGCGATCAGGACGATCAGCGGTCGTTTCATCGGCTCCGGAATCCCATCATCATGCGTTCGAGGGTGAGCAGCGGTGCTGCGTTCGCGGTGAGCGCCTCGCGCGCCTCGACGATCGCACCGATCCGGCTCAGCGTCGACTCGGGCGTCCACAGACGGGCCGCCTCGCGCACCGCGTCGGCGACGTCGGCGTTCACGAGCGGTGCGCCGGGGGCGGTCTGCACGGCGACGACGTCGCGGCAGAACGACAGCAGGTCGAGCAGCACCCCGTCGATGGAGTCGCGCGCCAGCCGGGTACGACGTCGCTTCTGGTCCTTCTCGAGCGAGGAGACCGCCCCGGCGTAGCCGGCGGGGCGACGGCCGCGGTCCTCCACGCCCCACGACTGCTTGAGGTCGGCGCTCTCGCGCTCGTCGGCGACGTCGGCGATCGCGGCGGCACGGGCGGTGGCCTCGTCGTTGATGCGCTGCGCCGCCACCAGGCAGTCGCCGAGGGAGCGCAGCGACGTCGGCAGCGACAGGATCTCCCGGCGCCGCTCCCGCGCCTGGGGGTCGCGCGCGAGGCCGCGAGCCCGGCCGATGTGGCCCTGGGAGGCGGCCGCCACCTCGTGCGCCAGCTGCGGCTCGACCCCGTCGCGCTCGACGAGCAGGCGGGCGATGGCGTCGACCGGCGGCGTGCGCAGCAGCACCGGCCGGCAGCGCGAGCGGATCGTGACGATCACGTCCTCCGTGGCGGGCGCGCAGAGCATCCACACGGTGAACGGCGACGGCTCCTCCACCGCCTTGAGGAGGGCGTTGGCGGCCTGCTCGGTGAGCCGGTCGGCGTCCTCGACGACCAGCACCTGCCAGCGCCCGAGGGCCGGGCTGAGCGCGGACTTGCGGACGTACTCGCGGGCGACGTCGGTGCCGATCGAGAGACCGTCGGTACGGATGAGCGTGATGTCGGGGTGGCTGCCCGCCGCCGCCGTGGTGCAGGAGCGGCACTCGCCGCAGCCGCCGCGCTCGCACTGCAGCGCCGCAGCGAACGCCTTCGCCGCGTTCGAGCGTCCTGATCCGGGCGGGCCCGTGAACAGCCAGGCGTGGGTCATCGAGCGACCGTCGCCACCGGCCGAGCGGACCGCGGCCGACAGCGTGTCGACGACCGGGGACTGCCCGACCAGCTCGTCCCAGACGCTGGTCACCGCGCCTGCACCAGCCACGGCTCGACCGCGGCGCGCACGGCGGCGTGGACGACGTCGGGCGACTGGTCGGCGTCGACGACGAGGTAGTGGGCTGGGTCGGCGGCGGCCAGCTCCAGGAAGTGGCTGCGGACCCGCTGGTGGAAATCGAGCGGCTCGGCCTCGATGCGGTCGGGCTCCCCCGCCCGCGCGAGCCCGACGACGGGGTCGAGGTCGAGCACGACGGTCAGGTGCGGACGAAGGCCGGCCGTCGCCCACCGCGCCACGTGCTCCAGCTCGGCGGCGTCGAGGGCACGTCCGGCACCCTGGTACGCCAGCGTCGAGTCGACGTAGCGGTCGGTGACGACCACCTCGCCCCGCGCCAGCGCCGGGAGCACGACGGCGTCGACGTGCTCGGCCTTGTCGGCGGCGTAGACCAGCGCCTCCGTGCGCGGCGACAGGTGCCCCGTGGCGGGATCGAGCACGATGCCCCGCAACCGCGCCCCCACCTCCGTGCCACCCGGCTCGCGCGTGAGCAGCACCTCGTGACCGGCGGCGCCGAGCCAGTCGGCGAGGAGCCGCGCCTGCGTCGACTTCCCGCCCCCCTCACCGCCCTCCAGCGCGACGAAGACGCCCGAGTCGGTGTAGCGCGGCTGCATGGGGCCGATCCTAGGGGGCGGGTACGACGGGGTGGGGTGCTGGTTGCGGTCGTCGTGACCTTGCTGCTGCGCTGGCTGCGGTCGTCGTGTGGTTGCCGCTGCGCAGGCGCAGGGGCTTCTTCTTGCCGCTGCGCTGCCGCGGGGAGTCTGACCTTGCTGGTGCGCTGCCTCGGCCGGCGCTGTGTCTGGTCTCCGAAAGGGCCTCGACCGGCAGCGGGCCTGAGGGTGGTCTGGGTCTCGGGGTCTGGCTTCGGCCTGTGGGTGACGCACGATTCGTCGTTTCAGCGTTCTCGGGCCAAGGTTCTGCGTTCGCGCGGCCTATCGGTGGATCAGCAACCGCAGGAGCGCTCCTGCGGTTGCCGATCCACCGATGGAGGGCTGAGCGGCGGAAGGATTCTGCGTTCACGACGGGATCCCGTCGCAAACGCAGAAGCGTTGGCCGCCAGTGCACCAACGCAGAATCTTGAGCCCACCCTCAGCACCAACCCACAGCCCGAGACCCCAGACCAGCGCCGCCGCCAACCGCCCGGTCGAGGCCCTTTCGGAGACCACCCCCACCGCGAGCCGAGGCAGCGCACCGGCAAGCACAGACTCCCTACGGCAGCGCACCAGCAAGGTCACGACCAGGAAGCCGAGAGGATTCAGCTCTTCTTCGCTGCCGACGACTTCGTCGCCGCCTTGGCCGTCGTCGTCTTCTTCGCCGTCGTCGTCTTCTTGGCCGTCGTCTTCTTCGCAGCGGTCTTCTTGGTCGTGGCCTTCTTGGCGCTCTTCTTCGCCGTCTTCTTGACCGGACCGCGGGCGCGGCGCTCAGCGAGGAGCTCCTGGGCGCGCTCCTCGGTGAGGGTCTCGAGGTCGTCGTCCTTGCGCAGCGAGGCGTTGGTCTCGCCGTCGGTCACGTAGACGCCGAACCGGCCGTCCTTCGCGACGATCGGCCTCTCGCTGACCGGGTCGACGCCGAGCTCCTTCAGCGGGGGCTTGGCGGTGCCGCGGCGGCCGTAGGTCTTCGGCTGCGCGTAGATGGCGCGCGCCTGCTCCTCGGTGAGCGTGAACAGCTGGTCCTCCGACTCGAGCGAGCGCGAGTCGGTGCCCTTCTTGAGGTACGGCCCGTAGCGACCGTTCTGCGCGGTGATCTCGGTGCCGTCGACGTCGGTGCCGACGACGCGCGGGAGGGTGAGGAGCCGGACGGCGTCGTCGATGCCGATCGCGTCCATGCTCATCGTGCGGAACAGGCTCGCGGTGCGCGGCTTCTCGCCCTTCGGGGCGTCCTCGGGCAGCAGCTCCTGCACGTAGGGACCGAAGCGACCGTTCTTCACGACGAGGTCGAGCCCCGTCTCCGGGTGGGTGCCGAGCATCTTCTCGGCACCGGCCGGGTTCGCCAGCAGCTCCTTGGCCTTCTCGAGCGTCAGCTCGTCCGGTGGCAGGTCCTCGGGCACGTTGCCGCGCGTGGGCACGTCGACACCGTCCTTGCCGGGGACCATCGGCGGGCCCTCGACGTACGGCCCGTAGCGCCCGACGCGCACCGCGACGCCGTCGCCGAGCTCGAACGTGGCCAGACCGCGGGCGTCGATGTCGGGGAGGTTCTCGATGAGCCGCTTGAGTCCGGTGTCCTTCTCGCCGCTGCCGGCCCAGAACCCCTCGAGCACGCGCTGACGCTCCTCGCGTCCGTGCGACACCTGGTCGAGGACGTCCTCGAGCTCGGCCGTGAAGGAGTAGTCGACGAGGCGGGGGAAGTGCTGCTCCATCAGCCGGACGACGCTGAACGCGATCCATGCCGGGACGAGCGCGGTGCCCTTCTTGAACACGTACCCACGGTTCTGGATGGTGCCGATGATCGACGCGTACGTCGACGGGCGACCGATCTCCCGGTCCTCCAGCTCCTTGATGAGCGAGGCCTCGGTGTAGCGGGCGGGCGGCTTCGTCTCGTGGCCGGCGGGCGTCAGCTCGTGCGCGGTCACCGTGTCACCCTGGGCGAGCGCCGGGAGCTTCGTCTGCTGGTCGTCGCCCTGGCCGTTGTCCTCGCGGGACTCCACGTACGCCTTCAGGAAGCCGTGGAACGTGATGGTGCGGCCCGACGCGGTCAGCTCGACCGGCGCTCCCGCGTCGGCGCCCGCAGCGTCGGAGGCGGTCGCGGTCAGGCGGATCGAGACCTGCTCGCCGCGGGCGTCCTTCATCTGCGACGCGAGCGTGCGCTTCCAGATCAGCTCGTACAGCCGGAGCTCGTCACCGCGCAGCCCCGTGGCCTGCGGGGTCTTGAACCGCTCCCCCGCGGGCCGGATCGCCTCGTGCGCCTCCTGGGCGTTCTTCACCTTGCCGGCGTAGGTGCGGGGCTTGTCGGGCAGGTACTCCGCGCCGTACAGCTCCTTGACCTGGGCGCGCGAGGCGTTGAGCGCGGTCTGCGACAGCGTGATCGAGTCGGTGCGCATGTAGGTGATGTGCCCGCCCTCGTACAGCCGCTGCGCGACCTGCATCGTGCGGGCGGCGCCGAAGCCGAACTTGCGCGACGCCTCCTGCTGCATGGTCGTGGTGCGGAACGGGGCGTACGGCTTGCGGGTGTAGGGCTTCGCGTCGACACCGGCGACCGTGAACGTCTCGTCGCGCAGACCCGCCGCGAGGGCGGTCACGCGTGCCTCGTCGAGGTGCGCGACGTCGGCGTTCTTGAGGGTGCCGTCGTCGGCGAAGGCCGAACCGTTCGCCACGCGCTTGCCGCCGACCGTCACCAGACGGGCCGGGAACAAGCGCGCGTCCTCGTGCTGCTCGCCGGCGTCGAAGGTGGCGTCGAGGTCCCAGTAGGAGGCGGAGCGGAACGCCATGCGCTCCCGCTCGCGCTCGACCACGAGGCGGGTCGCGACCGACTGCACGCGACCCGCGGACAGGCCGGACATGACCTTCTTCCACAGCACGGGGCTGACCTCGTAGCCGTACAGACGGTCGAGGATGCGGCGGGTCTCCTGCGCGTCGACGAGGTCCATGTCGATGTCGCGCGGGTTCTCGACGGCCCGCGTGATCGCTTCCTTGGTGATCTCGTTGAAGACGATCCGCTTGACCGGGACCTTCGGCTTCAGCTCGTCGAAGAGGTGCCAGGCGATGGCCTCGCCCTCGCGGTCCTCATCGGTCGCGAGCACGAGCTCGTCGGCCTCCTTGAGGAGCTTCTTGAGCTTGGTGATCTGCGGCTTCTTCTCGGCGGCGACGACGTAGACGGGGTCGAAGCCGTTCTCGATGTCGACGCCGAGGCGCGCCCAGGGCAGGCCCTTGTACTTGGCGGGCACCTGGTCGGCACCCTTCGGGAGGTCGCGGATGTGGCCCACGCTGGAGTCGACGACGTAGCCGTCACCCAGGTACGACTGGATGCTGCGCACCTTGTTCGGCGACTCGACGATGACGAGCGTGGTCACGGTGTTACTCCCTCGTGGACGGTCCGGGCGCACGGACAGCGGGCCGGACGCGGCATACGCTAACGCGCCTTGTCAAGGAACATCGTGCCCCGGGGCCGCAGGTGGCGCGCGCCACAGGGCCCGCGCGAGGCGGTCAGGGAACGAGCAGGCCGTCGGCGACGAGCTCGTGGACGACCGGACGGTACTGCTCGCGCAGGACCTCGGGATCGCGCTCGAGGAGCTGCGCGAGCGCGTCGAGCACCTCCCCGGCCGTCAGGTCGCCGTCGAGCGCACCGACCAGCCCCGCCTGGACGGTGTCGACCTGGGCGGCCCGGCGCAGACCCTCCCCCAGGCGCAGCACGATGGCCTCCGGGTCCTCCTCGCCGGCCCGGCCGAACGTCTCCTGCGTCAGCGTGGGCGCCTGGCGCCAGCGGACGTCGAGCACGTCGTCGGCCGCGGCCAGGGCGTCGACGCGCTCGCCCCAGGACAGGACCGCCGCGCCGACGGGCGGCACGACCTCGTGGCGCCACTCCTCCAGCCGCAGCACGGGCACGTCGCGGTGCGCCGCACGCAGGCTGATCCAGCCGAACGCCATGGCCTGGACGCCCTGGTCGTCGAACCAGTCGAGCCAGGCGTCGTAGCGGGCCGTGTAGTCGGGCCGGTGCCGGACTCCCGCGTCGGCGAGCCACATCTCGACGTACGCCGACAGGTCGACGACCTCGCGCTGGACCACCCACGCGTCGAGCCCGGTGGCGCCGACCCACCCGCCCAGGCGGTCCTGCCACGGCTCGTCGGTGTGCACCCAGCTGCCGAGCACCTGGCACCACCCGCCGGGCACGAGGTGGTCGGCCGCGCCGGCCACGACGGTGCGGACGACGCCGTCGGTCTCGAGGGACCCCTCGCGGTAGACGAGCCGGTCGCCGGTGGGCGGGGAGACGACGAACGGCGGGTTCGTGGCGATGGTGTCGAAGCGCTCGCCCGCGACCGGGTCCCAGAAGGAGCCGTCGCGCACGTCGACGTCGACGCCGTTGAGCTCCGCCGTGAGCCGTGCCGCCCAGAGGGCACGGGGGTTGACGTCGGTCGCGACGACGCGGTCGTGCCCCTGCGCGAGGTGCAGGGCCTGCACGCCGCACCCCGTCCCGAGGTCGAGCGCGCGCGTCGACTCGCCGCCGGGCAGGAGGCGTGAGGAGGGGACGGTGAGCTGGGCGAGCGAGGAGGACGCCTCGCTGATGCCGAGGACGTGCTCGGGCCCGACCTCGATCGGGCGCGTGTCGAGCCCGGGCGTCAGGTCGCAGACCACCCACCAGTCGTGCGTCTCGTCGCCGTACGGGCGGACGTCGACCACGGCTCGCACCGCGTCACCGTCCCGGGCGAGCACACCCCGGCCCACGAGGTCGTCCACCTGCCCCGGCAGCGCGGCCTCGACCGCCGCCGCGGGCTCGGGTCGCTGCAGGGAGAAGAGCCGCACCAGGGTCGAGAGGGGCGAGCCGTCGCGGGTCGCGCGCTCCGCCGGGGTCGTCTCGTTGCGCAGCAGCGCGCCCTGGGCCTCGGGCCCCAGCAGGGCCTGCACCCGCTCGACGGTGAAGCCGACGTCGGTCAGGCGGGCGCGTAGTCGTTCCATGGCGTCAGCGTGTCACGCCGACGTCGGGCCGGCGTCAGGCGAGGCCGGCGGTGTCGTGCGCGGCGCGCGCCGCCTCGACGGAGTCGTGCAGGCCGAAGACCTTGTCGAGGCCCGTGATCTCCAAGATCTTGAGCAGCCGCGGGTGCGTGCAGACGATGTCGAGCGAGCCCCCGCCCGCCCGGACCTTCTTGAGGGCGCCGACGAGGACGCCCAGACCGGTCGAGTCGAGGAAGTCGACGCGCTGCACGTCGACGACGAGGCGCAGGTGACCGGCGTCGATCGCCTCCACGATCGCCTCCCGCAGCCGCGGGGCGGTGTACACGTCGATCTCGCCGCCGACCTCGATGATCTCGAAGGGCTCGTCGGTGCGGGTGGTCAGCAGGAGCTCCATCAACATCCTTCCTCGGAGGTACGCCAAGTCAACCACGCCGGACGCCTCGACGCCCCGTCGTCCGCGCCCCCGACGGGGGCCCTGGGATGATGGCACCGTGGAACCGGACCGAGTGCTGACGCGCTACGCCGACCGGATCCTGCACCTGCACGAGGTCCCCGCCCGCGACGCCGTCGTGGAGCCCTGGCCGGAGTGGGTGGACCCGCGCGTGCGCACGGCCTTCGCGGCGCAGGGCGTCACCCACCTCTGGGCGCACCAGGCCGAGGCGCTCGCGCACGTGCACGCGGGTCGACACGTCGTCGTGTCCACGGGCACGGCCTCGGGGAAGTCGCTGACCTACCAGGTCCCTGCGCTCGACGCGCTCGTCCGGGGTCGGGCGGGCGACGCGATCCGTGGGCACCGCGCCCCCACCGCGCTCTACCTGGCGCCCACGAAGGCGCTCGCCGCCGACCAGCTGCGCCGTCTGCCCCGCGACGAGGACGGCGCACCGCTCGTCCGGGCGACCACCGTCGACGGCGACAGCTCGCTCGACGAGAGGTCGTGGGCGCGCGACCACGCGCAGCTCGTGCTCACCAACCCGGACACGGTGCACCACACGCTCCTGCCCGGCCACGAGCGCTGGGCACGGCTGTTCGCAGGACTGCGGATCGTCGTCGTGGACGAGTGCCACCACTACCGGGGCGTGTTCGGTGCGCACGTCGCGCACGTGCTGCGCCGGCTGCTGCGCGTGTGCGCGCACCACGGGTCGCAGCCCGTCGTGGTGCTCTCGTCGGCCACGGTGAGCGAGCCGGAGGCGTCGGCGCGGCGGCTCACCGGGCTCGACGTGGTGGCCGTGACCGACGACGCCTCGCCGCACGGCCCGCGCACGATCGCGCTCTGGGAGCCGCCCCTGGTCGGCGCCGCGCACCCGTCGCAGCCGCCGAGCCGGCGGTCCGCGGGCCGCGAGGCGGCCGACGTGCTCACCGACCTGGTGCTGGACCGCACCCGCACCCTCGTCTTCTCGCGGTCCAGGCGAGGGGCAGAGTCCATCGCCCGAGGCGCGCAGGAGCGCCTCGGCGAGGTCGCCCCCGAGCTGCCCGCCCGGGTGGCCACCTACCGCGGCGGGTACCTGCCCGAGGAACGGCGGGCCCTGGAGGACCGGCTCCGCTCGGGCGACCTGCTCGGCCTGGCCGCCACCAACGCGCTCGAGCTGGGCGTCGACGTCAGCGGGCTCGACGCCGTCGTCAGCGTGGGCTTCCCCGGCACGCGGGCGGCGTTCTGGCAGCAGGTGGGACGAGCCGGTCGCGACGGGCAGCCGTCGCTCGGCGTGCTCGTGGCTCGCGACGAGCCGATCGACACCTTCCTCGTGCACCACCCCGACGCCTGGCTCGGCGCGCCGGTCGAGGCGACCGTCTTCGACCCGGACAACCCGTACGTGCTGGGTCCGCACCTGGCCGCCGCGGCGC
The DNA here is from genome assembly GCF_001628525.1 of Aeromicrobium sp. REDSEA-S38_B2. Taxonomy (NCBI): domain Bacteria; kingdom Bacillati; phylum Actinomycetota; class Actinomycetes; order Propionibacteriales; family Nocardioidaceae; genus Aeromicrobium; species Aeromicrobium sp. REDSEA-S38_B2. Next base: position 95,255 of record NZ_LUNH01000023.1, read on the forward strand.
AGGAGCTTCCGCTGACCGAGGCCGACCTGGCGCTGTTCGGGCCGCGCGCCCGCGAGGGGGTCGACGCGCTGGAGGCGGCGGGCTGGCTGCGTCGCAGGACCGCGGGCTGGTTCTGGACCCGCCGCGACCGCGCTGCCGCGCTCGCCGACCTGCGCGGCAGCGGTGGCGCGCCCGTGCAGATCGTCGACGGTCCGACCGGCCGGCTGGTGGGCACCGTCGATGCCGGGTCCGCCGACGGCGAGGTGCACGAGGGCGCGGTGTACGTGCACCAAGGTCAGGTGCACGTGGTCGACGAGTACGACGTGGAGGAGGGCGTGGCGGTGGTGCACGCCGAGGACCCCGGCTGGTCCACGTCGGCGCGCTCGACCACGGAGGTCTCGATCGTCTCGACGCGGCGGACACGACGCTGGGGTGCCACGACCGTCCATCTCGGCGAGGTCGACGTGACGAGCCAGGTGGTCTCGTTCTCGCGTCGACGCCACGACGGAAGTCTCGTCGGCGAAGAGCCGCTCGACCTGCCGTCGCGCACGCTGCGCACCGTCGCGACCTGGTGGACCCTCCCGCCGGACGTGGTGGAGCGGGTGCTGGAGCGCACCGACGTGCCCGGAGCGGCGCACGCGGCGGAGCACGCCGCGATCGGCCTGCTGCCGCTGCTCGCCACGTGCGACCGCTGGGACCTCGGCGGGCTCTCCACCGCCGTCCACGCCGACACGGGGACGCTGACGATCTTCGTGCACGACGGGCACCCGGGCGGGGCCGGCTTCGCCGAGCGCGGCTACGAGGTGGTCGAGCGGTGGCTGCGGGTCACCCGCGCCACGATCGACGACTGCGAGTGCCGCGACGGGTGCCCCTCGTGCGTGGTCTCGCCGAAGTGCGGGAACTTCAACGAGCCGCTCGACAAGGCCGGCGCGGTGCGGCTGCTCGACGCACTGCTCGACGGCGCGCCCGACGCCTGAGCCGCCACTCACCGCTCGTACCAGGCCGGCGCGGCACGCGCCTGCACGCGAGCCCTCCAGGTGCCGCCCCACCACGGCCTGGTGGCCGCGGTGGCCGTGACCGTGACGACGTCGAGGTCGGCACGGCACCGCTCGAGCGCGGCGTCGTTGCGGCGCGCGACCTGCCGAGCGGCGGTGCACGGGTCGCCACCCTCCGTGGCCGCGCGGCTGCCGGCCAGGGCAGCCAGGTCGGCCGCGGCCGACACGCGGTGGCGCAGGGCGACGAGCGCGGTCACCTGGAGCCCGAGGGCGACGACGGTCACGAGGGCGGCGCCCACCCAGAGGGCGTGCACCGTGACCGAGCCGCGCTCGTCCGGTGGCCTGCTCACGGTGCCTCCACGGCCGCCACCGCACTCGCGTCGAGCCCGACGGAGCCCACGGTGGACGCGAAGCCGAGTGGCGCCCGCGCACGCACCCGCACCGTGACCGCGACGGTCCCGTCGGCGCCCTCGGCGACGTCGACCGTGGATCCGGCCGGTGCCAGTCGCCGCACGGCCTCGACCGCGTCGGCCTCTGGCTCGCCGCGGGCGACCAGGCGAGCCCCCTCCCGCGCCGCGTCGACGAGCCGCACCTGCGTCAGGCCGAGCGACGCGACCCAGAGGAGCAGCACGACCAGCACGAGCGCGAACGGTGCGAGGACGGCCAGCTCGGCGGTGGCCAGACCCCGCTCGCCGCGTCGTCTCATCGCAGGGGCGCGAACGGGTGGCCGTGCCACAGGAGCTCCAGGAGCGAGCGGGGCTCCAGCGCCTGGCGCAGCAGCGCGGCGACGTGGTCGAGGAACCAGCTGTCGGTGCCGAGCCGCAGGAGCACGACGGCGCACGTGACGGCACCGAGCGTGCCGACGGCGTACTCCGCGGTCGTGGCGCCGTGGTCGTCAGGGGGACGGACACGCCGCCGGCAGGCCGGCGGAGCGGCGGTGGGGACGTCAGGACGGGACGGGCGCGGCACGGTGACCTCCTCGGTCGGGTCGGAGGCCGGCTCGCGGGCGGGACCGAGCGTCCGCCCGCGAGCCAGCTCGTGGTCAGAACAGGTTCGGCAGGACGTTCGGGATGTTGTCGATGACGTCCTTGACCAGGTCGCCGAACCACTCCGACTGGCCGATCTTCACGAGCACGCCGCCGACGGTGCAGGCCCCGAGCGTGCCGACGGCGTACTCCGCCGTGGTCATGCCGTCCTGCCGCCGGCCGCGGCGGGACGCGCGGGCGACGAGCGAGGCGCCCCGCGGGCGGGTCGTGGAGGGGTCCGTCCGGGAGGAGGAGCGACGAGACGAGGCGGGACGGGAGGTGGAGAGGTGCATGGTTGTCCTTTCGTGGAACGGGCTGACACCGAGGAGATGGCGTCGGCGGCGGGCCGGACGCCCACCTGCCCGCGCGATGTGGACGCAGGGACTCGCCCGACCGGGCAGCAGGGCTGCTTGTGGACGGCGGCGGGGCCTCAGCCCGCGAGGAGGTCGAGACCCGACGCCACGCCCAGCAGCGAGGGCACGATGCCGACCAGGAGGAACGCGGGCAGGAAGCAGAGGCCGAGCGGGGCGGCGGTCCGGACTGCCACCGCGCGGGCCCGCTCGCGCGACCTCGCCGCCGCGTCACGACGCACGTCGGCCGCCGTGGCAGCCAGGACGGCAGCCACGGGAGCGCCCGACTGCTCGGCGCGACGGAACGCCCGGGCCAGCACGCCGAGCGTGGCGTGGCCGAGCAGCACGTCCCACACGGCGGAGGCGTCGGCGCCGGAGCGCAGCCGACCCACCACCTCCTGGAGCTCCTGCTGCAACGGCGGGGGGACGGCACCGGCCACCACGTCGAGCGCGACCACGACCGGCCGGCCCGACGCCAGCACCGCCACGAGGAGGTCGAGCGCAGCGGGCAGCTGCAACGCCGCCAGCTCGCGACGACGACGCTCGGCTGCGGACACCCGGGTGGCGACCGCGGCGCGCGCGACCGGGGTCGCCACGAGCGCGACGACCGCGCCCGGCGCGGGACCGAGCACGAGGAGGCTGGCCACGGGCACGAGGACCGTGACCGCCAGCCGAGGCGACGGTCGTCGTCGCGACGGCGGAGCACCGATCAGCGCGCGGTGCCGGTCCAGCGCAGGTGCGGGCAGCGCCAGCCACACGGCCGCTGCGGCGCACAGGCACGCGGCAAGGTTCACGTCCGGGCCTCGGCGGTGGCGACGATCCGCTCGACCCAGGCGAGCCCGAGAAGCGCCAGGGCGCAGCCGGCGGCAAGACAGGTCGCGCCGGGCAAGGTCGCCGTGAGCACGTGCACCGGGTCGCCGCCGAGCCCCGACCCCAGCCCCAGTCCGAGCACGGGGAGCACCGCGAGCAGACGGGCGGTCGCCCGCGACGAGGCGACCTCGGCCCGCACCTCGCGGCCGAGGTCGCGCTCGGAGCGCACCGCGTCGACCACGCGGTCGAGGACGTCGGCGACGGGCGCACCGGACCGCTCCGCCACGCGCCAGGCCGCCGCGACCTGCACGAGGTCGTCAGCCCCGGGACGCCGCGCGACGATGTCGAGCGCGGCCGCCACGTCGCCACCGCGCCGTGCAGCGTCGGCGACGCGCCGGAGCTCGGGCAGGTCGTCGCCGGCGTTCCGCAAGGCCTCGACGGGCAGGACGCCGGCGCGGAGCTCGGCGGCGAGCAGCTCGAGCGTCGCCGCCACGCGCGTGCCCAGCTCGGCCGCGACGCGACGTCCGCGGGCCTGCGCGACGAGCCGCCACCCGGCGAGGGCGCAGCCGGCCGCGGTCGCGAGGAGGACGGCGGGCACGGGCGACGTCGCGACCCAGGGCGCCACCGCGCCGGCGAGCACGACGGGGAGCCAGCCGCCCCAGCCCGAGCGCAGCCGACGCCCGGCCCCCGCGGCGAGCCGGCGCACCGTGTCGCCGTCGACGACCGCATCCGGTCCGAGGCGTGCGGCCAGCAGCCATCGCGCGGGCGGCCACCAGAGCAGCACCGCTCCGGCGGCGCACCCGGCGCTCAGCAACGGCAGGCCGGTCGTCAGGGTCACGCCCCGCCCTCGACGAGGCCGACCCAGCGCTCGTGCGCGGGGCCCGCGACCCAGCGTCCGTCGACGAGGCCGGCCGCGCGCACGCAGCCCACCCGCCCGGACGCACCGTCCGCGAGGAGGACGCCGACCTCGTGGACCCGACGCACGCCGTCGCGCCCTCGCCTCAGGTGCACGACGGCCTGCACCCCGGCCGCCAGCTGGCTGTGCACCGCGTCGCGGGCCAGCCCGCCGGCGACACCCAAGGCCTCGAACCGGGCCGGCACGTCGGCCGCGGAGTTGGCGTGCAGCGTACCGCAGCCGCCCTCGTGGCCGGTGTTCAGCGCGGCCAGCAGGTCGACGACCTCACCGCCGCGCACCTCGCCCACCACCAGGCGGTCCGGCCGCATCCGCAGCGCCTGGCGCACGAGGTCGCGCAACGTCACGCGACCCGCACCCTCGACGTTGGCCGGACGCGCCTCGAGCGCCACGACGTGCGGGTGCTCCGGCACCAGCTCGGCCGCGTCCTCGACGAGCACGAGCCGCTCCTGCCGCGGGACCAGGCCGAGGAGCGTCGACAGCAGCGTCGTCTTGCCGGTCCCGGTGCCGCCGCTGACGACGAAGGCCGCCCGTGCCGCGACGAGGCGGCGCAGGACCTCCGCCGCCTCGGGATGCACCCCGCCCGCAGCCACGAGCGCCTCGAGCGTGAAGGAGCGGCGGGCCGGGACGCGCAGGCTGATGCTCGTCCCCGGCCGCACCAGAGGAGCGAGCACGGCGTGCAGCCGGGTGCCGTCGGGCAGCCGGGCGTCGACCCAGGGACTGGCGTCGTCGAGCCGCCGGCCGGCCTGGGTCGCGAGACGTCGGGCCAGCCGCTGGACCGCGACGTCGTCGGCGAAGTCGAGGTCGACGCGCTCGAGACCGTGGCCGCGCTCGACGTGCACCGCGTGCGGCCCGTTGACGACGACGTCGGTGACCTGCGGGTCGTCGAGCAGCGGCTGGAGCTCACCGGCCCCGCGACGCTCGCGCTGCAAGGCGTCGACGACACCGAGCACGGTGGTGCTGCCCCGCAGCCCCGCCTCGAGGCCCAGCGCCTCCGCCACGGCCTGCGGCGTGGGTTCGCGGACCTCGACGGCCAGCCGCGCGCGCACCCGTGCGACGAGAGCGGCGTCGACGTCGGTCATGCCACCGTTCCCAGCCCGAGCAAGTCGAGCACCTGGCCCGACGCGCGACGCAGGGTCCGGGAACGGCCCGGGCCTCGCCCGTGGTCGACGTCGCCGCGCAGCCGCCGGTCGTGGCCGAGCCGCGCGACCACCGGGAGCCGCAGCGCCTCCGCCACCGGGCCGGAGCCGAGCCCGCCGGGCCGGCGGACGGTCACGAGCAGGACCCGCGGCACGTGCGCCCGGACCCGGGTCAGCGCGATGCGACCGGCAGCCACGCAGCGCACGTCCTCGGGCACCACCAGCACCGCGCCCTCGCAACGCTGCAGCGCCGCGGTGCCGAGCCCGTCGAGGTGTCGGGGCACGTCAGCGACGACGACGTCGTAGGCACGGGCCGCGGCGGCGAGCACGTCGGGCGCGACGTCGGCGGGCACCGCGGCACCGTCGCGCGGGCAGGCCAGCACCGCAACCCCGCGGTGCTCGGGCAGCAGCCGAGAGAGGCGGGTGGCGCCGACGTGCCCGTCGGCGCCACCCAGGGCGGACCAGCGCACGCCCTCGACCCGTTCGGCGCCGAGGACGAGGTCGACGCCGGCTCCCCTGGTGTCGGCGTCGACCAGCACCGGCCGATGACCACGACGTGCCGCCTCGAGCGCGACTGCGGTGGCCAGCGTCGACGCACCCGCTCCGCCCACCGCTCCGACGACGGCGAGGCTGGCTGCCTCGCCGTCGCCGTCGAGCAGCGCACCGAGCCGGTCGAGCACGACCGGCTCGTCGCGCGCGTCGAGGACGGCCTCCGCGCCGAGCGCCACCGCGTGGCGCCACACCGACCCCTCGGCCGTCCCCGGATCCACCAGCAGCACGCCGTCACGACGCGGGGGCGCCGTGCCGGCGAGCGGGCCGGCGAGGTCGGCGGCCACGAGCACCGCCCGGGCCGCCGACCAGGACCTCCGCGCCGCCACGGCGTCCGACGCGACCTCGGGGGTGACGCCCACGGCCGCGCACCAGCGCAGCGCGTCGTCCAGCGCGTCGGGGTCGGCCGTGGCCACGAGCAGGGGCGCGGTGTCCATGACGTCCACGCAACCAGCGGGCGCCGGCCGGCGGAAGCCTGCCCCGCCCTGCCTGTGGACGGACGGACGCCGCACGACGCACCGGCGTGCGCACCTGTGGACGACGCTTGCGCGAGCGGGCCTATCCTGGCCGGGTGAGCCCCCGTTCGGCCGCGTTCTTCGACCTGGACAAGACGATCATCGCCCGGTCCAGCGCCCTGGCCTTCAGCAAGCCGTTCTTCGAGGGCGGGCTGCTGACCCGGCGCGCCGTGCTCCGCAGCGCCTACGCGAACTTCATGTTCGGTCTCAACGGCGCCGACCACGACCAGCTGGAGAAGATGCGCCAGCAGATGACGTCGCTCATCGCCGGGTGGGACGTGGAGGTCGTGCGCGACGCCGTGCGCCGCACGCTCCGCGACGTCATCGACCCCATCGTGTACGCCGAGGCCGTCGACCTCGTCCAGCACCACCAGCGGGCCGGGCGCGACGTCGTCATCGTCTCCGCGTCGGGCTCGGAGGTCGTCGGTCCGGTCGGCGAGCTGCTGGGCGTGCACGACGTCATCGCCACCCGGTTGGTCGAGCGCGACGGTCGCTACACCGGCGAGGTCGACTTCTACGCCTACGGCCCGCACAAGGCGACGGCCATGCGCCGGCTCGCCGAGGAGCGCGGCTACGACCTCGACGCCTGCTTCGCCTACTCCGACTCCGAGACCGACGTGCCGATGCTCGAGGCCGTCGGCCACCCGTTCGCCGTCAACCCCGACAAGGCGCTGCGCCGGATCGCCGTCGAGCGCGAGTGGCCGGTGCTGGTGTTCGACCGTCCGGTCGCGCTGCGCAGCCGCCTGGGACTGCACAGCACGACGGGCCGCGCGTTCTGGGCCCTGGTCGGGGCCGGCGCCGCCGTGGGCACCGCGCTGCTGGTGCAGCGAGGGCTGCGCACCCGCCGCGCGCCCGGCCGGTGGCCGCTCGTGCGCTCGTGAAACCGGGCACGTGAGGTTACGTCCGCGTAGGGGTTCCGTCGTCCCGTCGGCAGGCGTAGAAAAGGACGCAGCAGGACAACTCCACAGACGGCCCAGCACCCAGTACCCACGCGGCGATCACCCGTCCCACTGGGTTGTCGAGCCTCCGGGACACCCGTCACCGCCGGCGGACCCGGGCCGACGATACGGAACTGCACGCCTGGTAGCTGATGCGATGCTGGACCCCCTGGACGGCGCCACCTACCCCGGTGGCGCCGTCCTCCTGAGTCAGCGCGGACGTCGGCTCAGCCGGCGGCGGGCAGCGGGTCGCGCGAGAACCACGCGAGTCCGAATCCCGGTCCGCCGGTCTCGTGACGCACGAGGGAGAGCCCGGCGGCCTCGAGGAAGGTCCGCAGCTCGCCGAAGTCGTGGTCGTCGGAGTGGTGGTACTCCATGACGACGCGCCGCACCCCGGACCAGAGCGCCGGGTCGGACTCGAGCACGATGCCGTACTCGGCGCCCTCGGCGTCCATCTTGATCAGGTCGACGATGCCCTCGAGGTTGTCCTCGGCGCCGATCGGCAGAGCGATCGGAACCGGGGTCGCCCCGGTGCGGTCCTTGATCATCTTCACGCAGTTGAAGAAGTCGGCGCCGATCTTGTCCATCTTGTTGACGAAGCAGATGCGCGGAACGTGGAGAAGCAGCCGATGTGCGCGCCGATGTCGACCACGTGCACGTCGTCGGGCAGACCCTGCGCGAACCAGTCGAGCGAGTACTCGTCCTCGGCGAACACCTCGTAGACGGGCACCCGGGCGCCGGGGGCGTTGGGGCAGTGGATGGTCAGGCCGTCGACCTCGAAGGCCAGCTCGTCGGCGCCGGTCGCCATGTGGCGCAGCACCGTCCAGCCGTTGTCGAACACCGAGACCGTCTGACGGGTGCGGCGGGCCACCCAGGTGGCGCGGTCGAGGACGGTCATGGGGCCTCCGGTGATGTCGGGATGGGGAGGGGGTCGTCCGACGCGACGTCCGCGTCGGCGCTGGCCCGGTCGACGGCGAACGCCGCCGACGCGAGGAACGGGAGGGCGAGGACCGCCCAGACGTAGCGGTCCCAGAGGATCGTCGTCATGAAGCCGATCATCAGGTAGCCCAGGCAGGGCAGGACGAGGAGCCCGCCGACGCGGTCGAGGCTGAGCGAGCGGACCACCGTCGAGCCCAGCATGACCACGAAGAACGCGAAGCCGACGATGCCGACGGCGGCCGCGACCTGCAGGTAGATGTTGTGCGCCTTGAGCACGTCGGACAGGCCGTTGCCGAGGATCGGGTGGCTGAGGAAGACCTCCCACGCCTCGCGGGCGATCACCTCGCGCTCGGCGTTGGAGCCCTGCGAGGACCCGCCGCCGAGCAGACGCCCCAGGGCGTTGTCGCTGGCGGCCAGGTTCGAGATGTTCACGCCGACGTAGTACAGCGGCACCAGGCCCAGCCCGAAGAGGGTCAGCGCGACGGTGACCGAGCGGCTGACCAGCACCCAGAGCACGAGCACCGCTCCCGCCGCCACGAGTGCCGCACGGCTCCCGCTGATCCACACGCCCCATGCGCAGACCGCCGTCGCGGCCACGACCGCCGGTCGCCATCCGCGTGGCACAGCGGCCAGCAGGAACGGCAGCAGGGCGATCGCGAGCATCGCGCACAGGCCCATGACGTTCGGGTGCGTCGAGTACCCGATGCGACGACCACCGTCGCCGACGCCGCCGACCGTGTAGGCGGCCACGACGTTCGCGACGTTCCCGGCGACGTAGGCCAGCGCGAGCGAGACGACCACGGCGCGCGGCGGCCGCCATGCCATGTAGAAGATGGGGAGCAGCAGCGCCCCGACCACCAGGCGCAGCAGGTTGTTCAGGCTGGTCCCCGGGTCGGCCGCCAGGGCCGACGTGAACAGGCTCACCACGACGAAGGCCGCCCCGGCCCCGAGGAAGAGCGGGTCGATGACCAGCCGCCGACCGATGAGCACCGGCACGAGCGCGAACACGCCGAGCAGCAGGATGATGTCGGACGTCGACGCGAACGCCAGGGCCGCGACGGGGCGCAGGTTGTCGAGCGGCGACAGCGCCGTGCCGAGCACCAGGAAGCCGATGGCGGCGCCCTCGAAGCCCACGACGGCGAGCACCGCCACGCCGGTGAGGACGAGCAGGAGCACGACGCCGACCACCACGGACGACGCCGCCCGCGGCACGAGCAGCACGACGGCGAGGCCCGTGACGATGGCGGGCACCGCCGAGCGGACCTGCTCCACCCACTCGGGGCGCAGCGTCCCGTTCGACCGCTGCCGCGTCACGCCGCTCATGCCTGGGTGCCCACCCTGCTCACCGCCGGACGCGTCGTCCGCGCGTCGTGAGGCCGCGGAGCTTCTCCTCGACCACGGCGGCGCGCGGCTCCGGCTCGGGCTCCGCCTGCGGGGAGTAGCCGTACCCGTAGCCGTGGCCGTACCCGTAGCCGTAGCCGTCCGCGTCGCCCGAACGGCGCGGGGTGCGGTTCAGGACCGTGCCGAAGAGACGACCACCGATCGTCTGGATGCGGCCGACGGCGAGGCGCAGCTGCTCGCGGGTCGTGGAGCCGTGGCGGACCAGCAGCAGCACACCGTCGACCTCGGGCAGCAGGATCGAGGCGTCGGCGACCGGCAGCATCGGCGGCGCGTCGATGATGACCGCGTCGTACTGCTCACGGACCCGCGTGAGGAGGTCGCGCATGGCCTGCGTGTCGAGCACCTCCGCCGGGTTCGGCGGGGCGGGGCCGGTGCCCATGAAGCTGATGCCGCTGACGTGCGGCTGCGTCGCCTCCTCCAGCGACGTGCGGCCGACGAGGACCGTGACGACGCCGACGGAGTTCTCGAGCCCCAGCAGCTCGGCGACGTTGGGGTTGCGCATGTCGGCGTCGATGAGCAGCACCGAGCGGCCCGACTGCGCCATCGACAGCGCCAGGTTCGTGGCGACCAGCGTCTTGCCCTCGTTCGGCAGCGCGCTGGAGACGAGGATCGCGTGGCTCTCGCCGTCGATGTCGGAGAACTGCAGGTTCGTGCGCAGCACGCGGAACGCCTCGGCCAGGCTGCCGCCGGTCTCCGTCATGAGCGGCGTGCGCTTGACGAGCGGGTCGAAGGGCAGCGTCGCGAGGACGGCCTGCTCGCTGATCCGCTCGACGTCCTGCCGCGACTTGACCGTGCGGTCGAAGAGGTCGCGCAGCAGGGCCCCAACGATCGCCAGGAACAGGCTCACGAGCAGGCCGATGCCGATGTTGAGCGGGATGTTCGGCGACACGGGGACGTCGCTGATGCTCGGCTCGGCGGCGATGCGGGCGGCGATGGCGGGCGCCTCGTCGCGGATCGACGGACGCTCCAGCTGCTCGACGAGGTCGACGAGCTGGTCGGCCGTGGCACCGGCGATGCGCTGCGCACCCTCGGGCGTGTCGGCCGTGACCTGCAGGTCGATGGTCTGGGTGTTGGTGATGACCGTCGCCGACACGTGCTTCTCGAGGTCCTCGACCGACTCGTCGAGGTTCAGGTCGTCGACGACGCGCTGCAGCAGCGACGGGTCGGTCGCGAGCTCGGCGTACGACGCGACGCGCTGGGTGACGATGAACGAGGCCGCGTACTCCGCCGAGCCGCCCGACGGCGTCGAGATGAAGACCTTCACGGACGAGCCGTACTGCGGCGAGGACAGCAGCACCACGGCGACCGTGATGATCGCCCCCACCACGAACGTGACGGTGCTGAAGATCCAGCGCGCGCGCAGGGCGCCGACGAACTGCCGCAGGTCCACGGCTCTCCCTCCTGCTCCCGCCCTCGGCGGGTCGATGCGAAGTCTAGGCCAGCGACCATCTCTCCCTCGGCCCTTCTCGCGTTCCAACGACGCGGCGGCGTCCGGGTCACGGCACAGGTGGCGGCCCGGGTGACGTACAGGTCGGGGTACGTGTCTGCGGCGTTCGTCACGCACCCACCCGTAACGTCCTCGCGCCCGGTCGTTGTACAGGCGTACGGACACACGCCGCGGCCGACGTCGCGGGCGACTTCCCACGGAGGGCGGACGAGGCATGACGGTTCTGGTGACGGGTGCGGGCGGCTTCATCGGCGGACATCTCGCCGCCGACCTGCTGGCACAGGGCCTGCAGGTCCGCGCGGTCGACAAGAAGCCGGTCGAGGAGTGGTACCAGGTCCACGCCGACGCCGAGAACGTCGTCGCCGACTGCTCCGACATGGGCGACGCGCACAAGATGGCCGTGGGCACGCAGGCGATCTACAACCTCGCCGCCGACATGGGCGGCATGGGCTTCATCGAGAACAACAAGGCCGAGTGCATGCTGTCGGTGCTGACCAGCACCAACATGCTCGTCGCCGCGCGCGACGCCGGCACGGAGCAGTTCTTCTACAGCAGCTCGGCCTGCGTCTACAACGGCACCAAGCAGACCGACCCCGACGTCACCGCCCTCAAGGAGTCCGACGCCTACCCGGCGGACCCGGAGGACGGCTACGGCTGGGAGAAGCTGTTCAGCGAGCGCATGGCGCGCCACTTCCGCGAGGACTTCGGCCTGCACACCCGCGTCGCCCGCTACCACAACGTCTACGGCCCCGAGGGCACGTTCGAGGGCGGCCGCGAGAAGGCCCCCGCGGCACTGTCGCGCAAGATCGCGTGGGCCAAGCTCACCGGCGAGCACACGATCGACGTGTGGGGCGACGGCGAGCAGAGCCGCAGCTTCATGTACATCGACGACTGCGTCCGCGGCACCCAGGAGATCCTGAAGGGCGACAACGTGGAGCCGGTCAACCTGGGCTCCTCCGAGCTCGTCACCATCAACCAGATGATCGGCATCCTCGAGGACATCGCCGGCATCACCGTGCAGAAGCAGCACGACCTGAGCGCCCCGCAGGGCGTCCGCGGTCGCAACAGCGACAACACGATGTTCCACGAGCTGTACGGCTGGGAGCCGTCGATCTCCCTGCGCGACGGCCTGGAGAAGACGTACGCCTGGATCTACGACCAGCTGGCTCCGCGGGTCTGACGGGCTTCTCGTCGACCTGCGGGTGCGCTGGCGGGGGTCCTCGTCGACCTGCGGCTGCGCTGGCGCGGTTCTCGTTCGGGTGGGGCTGCGTCGGCGCGGCTTGCTGCTCGGGTGGGGCTGCGTCGGCGCGGCTTCGCGCTCGGGTGGGGCTGCGTCCGCGCGGCTCAGTGTGGGTGTGGTCTCCGAAGGGCCTCGACCGGGCGGCTGGCGGGCGCGCTGGTCTGGGGTCTCGGGCTGTGGCTCGCGTCGGACGCAAGGATCTGCGTTCGTGCGTAGGACTCCAAGGCTGCTGCGTTTCCTACGGGATCCCGTCGCCAACGCAGAAGCGTTCGATCCCGGGCGCGTGAATGGCGAATCGTGGGTGCCCTTGAGGGTGGGGTGGGCACCGCTCGACCCTCAACACCAACCCGCAGCCCGAGATCCCGGACCAGTGCGCCACCCAGCCGCCCGGTCGAGGCCCTTGCGGAGCGCAGGACGAGTCGAAGCCGCGCCAGCGCAGCCCCACCCGTGCAGAGAGCCGCGCCGACGCAGCCGCAGGACACCAAGAAGCCGCGCCGGCGCAGCCGCAGGTCACCAAGAAGCCGCGCCGACGCAGCCCCAGGACAAGGACAGCAGCAGGCAGAGCCTCAGCGCCGACCCTGCGCGACCGGGGACGCCTCGGCGCCGCGCGCCTGGGCCTGGGAGGCGTACTGGAGCCACTGCTGGATGCCGGTGGCGTCGCCGCGGGCGTAAGCGGTGAGGGCGGCGGCGTAGCCGGCGGGCTCGGCGGCGTGGCCGGCCTCGGGGACGACGACGGAGGCGGGGTCGACGCCCTTCACGACGAGCACGAGACGCTCGGCCGCGCGGGCGACCATGCCGCCGTGCGCGGCGAACGCGCCCGACGTGGCCACCTCGGCGTGCACGAGGGCGGCGACGACGAGCCCCGGGGCCTCCGTGGGGCGGGCAGCGAGCCGCGCCAGCTCCGCCAGCCGCGCCGCGCCGCCGGCGTCGGCGGGGCGGCCGAGCTCGTCGTCCGGCACGCTGCCCGACGCGGCCAGCGCGTGCAGGCGGGCGAGCGCCTGCAGCGGCGACCGGCCCCAGACCGGAACAAGACCCAGCAGCTCGACGTTCAGCCGCACCGCCGAGCGCGCCACGACGTCGCCTCCCCCGCCGGCGAGCAGCTCCACCGCGGGGTCCTCGCCGTCGTCGGTGACCGGCGGCAGCTCGCTGCCCTCCAGCCGCGCCGTGGCGACCGCACCGAGCAGGAGCGAGCGGGCCGTGTCCTCCGGCGTCGTGCGCCGCAGGCCACGGTCGCGCAGCAGGGCGTCGATGCCGTCGCGCGTCGCCGCGAACGCCGAGGGCACCCCCTCGAGGGACGCCGCGGGCAGGAACGGGTCGACGGGCTCTGACACGCCCCGAAGCGTACCGAGCGGACGTCCGCGGACCGGTAGCCTGCGGGTGTGAGCGAGCTGTTCGACCAGGCGGCACGGTCCGCCCCCGGCACCGACGAGGCGCACGACCGCCTCGTCAAGTGGCTGGTGGGCGACCGCCTCGCGTGCGTGCTGCTGCTCGAGGACTCCTCGCTCGCCTTCCGGCTCGCCGAGCAGGGGCACGAGGTCGTGGTCGCGGGCGAGGACGTGCGCACCGTCCGCTCGCCCGACGTGCTCTACGTGCGCACCGTCGGTCCCCGCCTGCCGTTCGTGGCCGACGCGTTCGACGCGGTGGTCACGCCACAGCTGCACGACGACCAGACCGTGCTGGCCGAGCAGGCCCGCGTGCTGCGCGCCGGCGGGGGGCTCTCGAGCCTCGCGCGCGACCACGACGAGACGCTGCCGTGGGTCCGGCGCCTGCGCGAGGTGGCGGGACGTCGGCCGGCGCCGCCCGCCCCGGCCACCGGCACGGTCGAGGCCTCCGGGCTCTTCCACCCCCTCGAGACGACCGAGCACGCCACGTGGGAGGAGCTCGACCTCCCCGCGCTGCTGCAGTACGCCCGCGAGACCGGACGCCAGCCCGTCGAGGACGCGACGCTGTCGCGCGTGCGGGAGCTGTTCGACCAGAACACCGCGCAGAGCGGCAGCCTGCGGCTGCGTCACCTGCTGCGCGGCACGCGGGCCCGCGTGCGCAAGGAGCCGCGCTCGCAGGGACCCCAGCCGCCGGACACGCTGCTGCTCGAGCTGCGGTGAGCCCCCTCCTCGCGGCCCTGCTCGGCGTCCTGCTGGGCGGGCTCGGCCACGCCGTGCTGCGTCGGCGCCGCCTGCGCGGCACCCCGCTCGGGTCGCCCGAGGAGCGCGCCACCTACGAGGCGCTGCACCGCACCGCCCTGGCGGCACCGGCCCTGCGGCAGGGGCTCGACCGCTCCAGCGCCCTCGAGACCCTGCCCCACGTGCGCGCCCTGCTCGGCACGCCGACGGTGGGTCTGACCGACACCACCACGCACCTTGCCTGGGACGGACCCGACGACCCGACCGACCCGGGTCTGGCCGACGTCGTCGCGGCGACGTTGCGCACCGGCCGCACCCAGGCCGCCGGGCCGGCCGTCGCCGCTCCCCTCGTGGTCGACGAACGGGTCATCGGCGCACTCGTCGTGGTGGCCGAGCAGCCGTCGGCCGGGCTGCTGCGGGCGACCGCCGAGGTCGCCGCGTGGATGTCGGGCCAGCTCGAGCTGGCCGAGCTCGACAAGTCCCGCACCGCGCTCATGGCGGCCGAGCTGCGGGCGCTGCGCGCGCAGATCTCGCCGCACTTCGTCTACAACTCCCTCGGTGCGATCGCGTCGTTCGTGCGCACCGACCCCGAGCGGGCGCGCGAGCTCCTGCTCGAGTTCGCCGACTTCACGCGCTACTCCTTCCGCCAGCACGGCGACTTCACGACCCTGGCCGAGGAGCTGCGCTCGATCGAGCGCTACCTGGTGCTCGAGAAGGCACGCTTCGGCGACCGTCTGCGCGTGGTCACCCGGGTGGCGCCGGAGGTGCTCAACGTCCGGCTCCCGTTCCTGGCCGTCCAGCCGCTGGTCGAGAACGCCGTGCGGCACGGCCTGGAGGGGCAGCAGGGGGCCGGCACCGTCACCCTCGTGGCCCTCGACGAGGGCGCCGACTGCGTCATCTCCATCGAGGACGACGGCGTGGGCAGCGACCCCGAGACGGTCCGGGCCGTGCTGTCGGGCGACACGTCGTCGGCGTCCGTGGGCCTGGCGAACGTCGACGAGCGGCTGCGCACGGTCTACGGCAACGACCGGGGCATCGTGGTCGAGACCGCCCCGGGGCTGGGCACGAAGGTCACGTTGCGGATCCCCAAGTTCGCACCCCCGTGACCTTCGGCGTCCACGACGGTTGATGGGGGCGAAGGTCCACGTGGGAGGAGCAACATGGCAGTGCGCGGTGCGGGGTACGCGGTCAGGCGGGTGCGTCAGTCGTTCACGCACTTCCGCAACGGGCCCCAGCTGCTGCTGGCGATGGCCCGGGGCGGCGAGGTGACGTTCCGGACCCGCTCGGGCCTCACGATCCACACGCCGAACTCCCCCGGCGCCCGGTTCCCCGTCTACGAGATCACGGCCGACGACGTGTACCGCGTCGACGAGCTGCTGGCCGGGCTGCGTCCCGACTTCGTCGCGATCGACGTCGGCGCCCACATCGGCAGCTTCTCGACGGCGGTCTGCGCCCGCGCGCCCCGCGCGACCGTGCACGCGTACGAGGCGTCGCCCTCGACGGCGGCCTGGACGCGCCGCAACGCCGAGGCCAACGGCTTCGCCGACCGGCTGCACGTGCACGCCGAGGCCGTCTCCGACCACCGCGGCACGCTGCGCTTCGTCGACAACGGCGAGGCCAGCGCCCACAACGGCATGACCGCGCCCGACGGGCTCGGGGGCGAGGTCGAGGTGCCGTGCGTGACCTTCGCCGACGCGCACGCCGCGGCCGGCGGACGGGTCGACCTGCTCAAGAGCGACGCCGAAGGTGCCGAGTACGGCTACATCCTCGGCAGCGACCCCGCTCTCTGGGCCGACGTGCAGCGGGTCGTCATGGAGTACCACCCCGTCGAGGGGTACGCCCTGGCCGACCTCGTCACCTACCTCGCGGGCGTCGGGCTCGACCTCGTGCGGGACGAGCCGTCGCCGGACAAGCCCGGCCTCGGGAACGCCTGGTTCGCCCGCGCCGCATGACCCGGCTCCCCCCGGCCCTGATGCCGCTGTGGCCCGTGGCCAAGCGGGCCCACCGTGCCGCGACCCGCACCGTGGGCCTGGCGGCCCGTGCCGTCGGCGACGGTGGTCCGCGGTCGGTGCCCGTACGGGTCAGCCCGACGTCGCGCGCCACGGCCGCGGCCGAGCCCGACCACGTCCGTCTGCACCCCGTCGGTCCCCCGCTGGACCTGCTGCGCCCCCTCCCCGCCGGCCGGCCGGGAGGCCTGCGCTTCTGGGACGACGTGCGCGTCCTGCGCCGGCCCCCGCGATCGGTCCTCGAGGTCGAGGGCGGACGTCTGGTCGGCGAGGCCGCGGCGACCATCACGCCCGCAGGCACGCTGGACCGCGAGACCAGCCCGTACTTCGGCATCCGGCGCCCCACCGAGCACCCGGTGCACCTGCGGCTGCGCTACCCCGAGCCGGAGCACGTCGCCGGCACGGTCGTCTCGCTCGCGTCGCACGCCTCGGCGCGCAACTACTACCACTCGCTGATGGACGCGCTGCCGCGGTGGGGGCTCCTGCAGGAGCTGTTCCCCGACGTGCGCCCCGACCGCGTCGTCGTCGGCCACACGACCCGCTGGGACCGTCAGCTCGTGGCCATGGTCGGGCTCGACGCGCTGCCGCTCGTGGAGCCCACCCACGCCCTGCACCTGCGCGCCGACCGGCTCCTCGTGCCGGCGATCGACAACCAGACCACGCTCGCGCCCCCGTGGGTCAGCGCGTGGCTGCGCACCCACCTGCCGGCCCGCGACGTCCGCGACAAGCCGCGTCGGCTGTACGTCACGCGCGGCGACCGCCCGAACACCCGCCGCTACGTGCAGGAGGACGCGCTGCTGCCGCACCTGGAGCGCCAGGGCTTCGTGCGGGTCGACCCCGGCACGATGAGCGTGCAGGAGCAGATCGACCACTTCGCCGCCGCCGAGGTCGTCGTCGCCCCGCACGGCGCCGGGCTCGTGAACCTGACGTTCGCCCCGCCCGGGGTCCGCGTGCTCGAGCTGTTCGCGCCGCGCTACCTCAACCCCGGCTACTGGGCGATCGTCGACAACGTCCCCGACTCGCGCTACCGCTACGTCGTGGCGGAGCCGGTCGACCGGCTGCGGTCCGAGCGCGCCATGCAGGGCGTGCAGGACGACGTCGACCTCCCCGCCGACGTGGTGCTGGAGGAGCTCGAGCACCTGCTGGCGCAGGACGCCGACGGACAGGAGGCCCCGGGTCGCACCGACGCCGGGCAGGATGGGACCGAGCACCCTCGGTCCCCGGAGAGAGGCACCCCGTGACGAAGCGCGCGCTGATCACCGGCATCACCGGTCAGGACGGTTCGTACCTGGCCGAGCTGCTGCTGGGCAAGGGCTATGAGGTCCATGGTCTGATCCGTCGGGCGTCGACGTTCAACACGTCGCGCATCGACCACCTGTACCAGGACCCGCACGTGGACGGCACGAAGCTGTTCCTGCACTATGGCGACCAGTCCGACGGGGCCCGGCTGGTGTCGTTGATGTACGAGATCGCGCCCGATGAGGTCTACAACCTCGCGGCGCAGTCGCACGTGCGGGTCTCCTTCGACGAGCCCGAGCACACCGCCGACACGACCGGCACGGGCACGGTGCGGCTGCTGGAGGCGGTCCGCGCGGCCGGGATCCGCCCGCGGTTCTACCAGGCCTCCTCCAGCGAGCTGTACGGCGCGACCCCGCCGCCGCAGGACGAGGACACGCCCTTCTACCCGCGCTCGCCGTACGCGGCGGCGAAGCTGTACTCCTACTGGATCACCAAGAACTACCGCGAGGCCTACGACATGTTCGCGGTCAACGGGATCTTGTTCAACCACGAGTCGCCCCGCCGCGGCGAGACGTTCGTGACCCGCAAGATCACCCGCGCGGTCGCCGCGATCAAGGCCGGCCGCCAGGACCTGCTCTACATGGGCAACCTCGACGCCGTGCGCGACTGGGGCTACGCCGCGGAGTACGTCGAGGGCATGTGGCGCATGCTGCAGGCCGACGAGCCCGAGGACTTCGTCCTGGCC
Organism: Aeromicrobium sp. REDSEA-S38_B2; assembly: GCF_001628525.1. NCBI lineage: Bacteria > Bacillati > Actinomycetota > Actinomycetes > Propionibacteriales > Nocardioidaceae > Aeromicrobium > Aeromicrobium sp. REDSEA-S38_B2. The sequence goes on from NZ_LUNH01000023.1 coordinate 113,605, forward strand.
ACCGGCGTCGGGATCACCGTGCGCGACTTCCTGCAGATCTCCTTCGAGCACGCCGGCCTGGACTGGGAGAAGCACGTCCGCTTCGACGAGCGCTACCTGCGCCCCACCGAGGTCGACGCGCTCATCGGCGACCCCGCCAAGGCCGCCAAGAAGCTCGACTGGGTCCCCACCGTCGACGGCCGCGAGCTCGCCCGCCTCATGGTCGAGGCCGACGTCGAGGCCCTCACCCACGAGGGCACCCCCTGGCACGACGAGGTCAGGCTCGCCTCCTGGGGCACCGCATGAGCCTGCGCACCAGCGACGACGTCGACCACACCCCCGGCCCCCTCGACCGCGACGCCACCTTCTACGTCGCCGGGCACGCCGGCATGGTCGGCTCGGCCCTCGTACGACGACTCCAGGCCGCAGGGTTCACCGACGTCGTCGGACGCACCTCCGCCGAGCTCGACCTCACCGACCGCGACGCCGTCCACGCGTTCTTCGAGACCACCCGCCCCACCTACGTCGCCCTCGCCGCGGCCAAGGTCGGCGGGATCCTCGCCAACGACACCTACCCCGTGGACTTCCTCAGCGTGAACCTGCAGATCCAGGTCAACGTCATGGACGCCGCGCTCGCCACCGGCGTCCAGCGCCTGGTCTTCCTCGGCTCCTCCTGCATCTACCCCAAGCACGCCCCCCAACCCATCACCGAGGACGCCCTGCTCACCGGCCACCTCGAACCCACCAACGACGCCTACGCCATCGCCAAGATCGCCGGCATCCTGCACGTGCAGTCCGTGCGCCGCCAGCACGGCCTGCCCTGGATCTCCGCGATGCCCACCAACCTCTACGGACCGAACGACAACTTCTCCCCCACCGGCTCCCACGTCCTGCCCGCCCTCATCCGCCGCTACCACGAAGCCACCCGCGACGGCGCCACCGAGGTCACCAACTGGGGCACCGGCACCCCCCGCCGCGAGCTCCTGCACGTCGACGACCTCGCCGACGCCGTCCTGCACCTCCTGGAGCACCACGACGGACCCCAGCAGGTCAACGTCGGCACCGGCACCGACGTCACCATCGCCGAGATCGCCGCCACCGTCGCCGAGGTCACCGGCTACACCGGCACCACCACCTGGGACACCACCAAGCCCGACGGCACCCCCCAGAAGCTCCTCGACGTCACCCAGCTCGCCCACACCGGCTGGACCGCCCGCACCAGCCTGCGCGACGGCCTCGCCGCCACCTACACCTGGTACCTCCAGAACGCCGACCACCTCCGCTCATGACCTCCTCCCTGTCCGACGACCTCTGGGCCACGGTGCAGGCGTCGGTGCCGGTGCTCTGCGTCGACGTCGTCCCGGTGCGGGGCGAGGGCGACGGCCACCAGGTCGGGCTGATCCGTCGGCGGTTCGCGGACACCGGCGCCCCCGTGTGGTGCCACCTCGGCGGGCGCGTCCGTCACGGCGAGACGACCGACGAGGCGCTCGTCCGCCACGTGCACGACACGCTCGTGGGTGCCGAGCTGGAGCTGCCCACCGACCCGCAGCCCCACCACGTCGTGCAGTGGTTCCCTCCGGACGTGCGCACGGGTGACACGTACGGTCGCGACCCGCGCAAGCACGCCGTCAGCCTCTGCTGGGCCCTGCCGCTCGGCCCCGACGTCACCGCTCGCGAGGGTGGCGAGGGCTCGGAGCTGCGCTGGTTCCGCCACGACCTCGCGGACCTCGCCGACGACGAGCTCTGGCCCGGGACCCGGCACCTGGTCGTCGCCACCCTGCACGGCGCTGGGCTGCCCGGACGGGGAGCCTGACGTGGTTCAGCCGACGGGACGGGCGGGCACGCCCACCACGGTGGCGCCGGGAGCCACGTCGTCCAGCACGAGCGAGTGGGCCGCGACCACGGCGCCGTCGCCGACCGTCACGGCACCCAGCACCGACGCCCTGGCGCCGACGAACACGTCGTCGCCGAGCACGGGGAAGTCCGCCGCCGACGTCGCGAGCGACTGGCGCACGCCGAGGGTCACGCCCTGCGCCAGGGTCGCGCCCGAGCCCACCACCACGCCGTTGCCGATGACCACGCCGACCGGGTGCTCGAACCAGACGCCGGGCCCGATCTGCGCACCCGCGTCGACGTCGATGCCGACCGTCACGACGCCGACCCCGCGCAGCAGCGCCGCCGCCCGGCGATGCCCGCGTGCGTGCAGCCGCTGCTGGGCGCGCACGACCAGCGTCGCCCAGAGACCCGGACGGCTGAGGCCTCGCGGCAGCGCCGTCCACCAGGGCGCCTCGCGCCCGACGTACCGGGCGAGGTCCGAGGACACGAGCGTCGAGAAGGTGGCGCGACTGTCGGAGGGCACGCACCGCATCGTAGTCCCGAGCAGGAGGTTCCCGTGAGCACCGAGACACTGCCCGTCCGCATCCTCTACAAGGGCGCGTCGACCGTCATGTGGCAGTCGCACGGCGACCGCAGGGCTCCGGGGCTGCTGCCGTACCCCCGTGTGGTGGAGCAGCACCTGCGCGCGCGAGGGCACGACGTCGACACCAGGGTCGACGCCATGTCGGCGCAACGCGTCTACGACCTGATGGACCGGTGGGAGCGGCAGGCGACCAGCGAGTTCCCCGACGTCGTCGTGCTCCACCACGGCCACATGGAGACCGTGCACGCGGTGATCCCCCGCTTCATCGAGCGTCACGCGCGGGCCAACCGGGAGCGGCCCGGCCCGGTGCGCCAGCGGTACCGCAGGGTCCTGGTGCGCCCGCTCTGGAAGGGTCTGGCTGTCCTGCAGCAGCGCGTCGACGGCGCCATGCCCGGTCCGCTCGCCCGCGGCCTCGCCCGACGTCGCGCCCGCCGCACCGTCGCCCACCTGGAGCAGTACCTCTCGTGCATCGACCGGCTGTCGAGCCCCCTCGTCGTGGTGATGGGTCTGCTGCCCACCGGTCGCGTCTACGCCGACTGGTTCCCCGGCTCGGTGCTCCGGACCGAGGTCATCGACCGCGCCCTCCGCGCGATGGTGGCCCGGCGCGACTCACCTCGGCTGCTGTACCTCGACCTGTGGGACGAGGGAGCCGCCTGGGACGCGCGCGGCGAGGATCCGCGCCCCGACGGGGCGCACTACACCGAGGCCTTCCACCGACGCGTGGGCGAGCTGCTCGCCGCGCGGATCGGGGAGTGGGCCGCTACGCAGCCACACCTGCGCGGCTGACGTCGCGGCGCCGGGTCGGCGAGGTCAGCCGTAGGGCCACCGTGAGCGCCGTGACGCTCGCGACCGCCGTCACGAGCATGGCCACGCCGACCGCCTCGACCGCATCGGCGCGCGCGGCCAGCACGATCGCGACGACCAGCACGGGGGTCAGGGCGAGCTCGATGCGCGACGCCACCGCCCCGCGGTCGCGGCCCTGCAGCACGGCCACGAGCACCCGCCGCAGGCCGAGCAGCCCGCTGGCGGCCACGAGCCAGTGCGCCACCGGCACGGCCGACTCGAACGCGCGCCCGAACGCCAGGACGATGATCCAGTCGGCGCTGAGCACGAGCACGACGGTGAGGGCGCCGAGGACGGCCGTCGCGCCGGCGACCCACCGGCGGACGAGCGCCCGCTCCCGGGCCGGGTCGGCCTGGGCGGCGGCGATGCGCGGCAGGAGCACGGCGGCGATGCCGGTGCCCATCATCCCGGGCAGCGACGCGAGCGCCGCGGCGGCCGAGTACAGCCCGAGGGCCACCGTGCCCATGATCGCGCCGACGAGCGTGCGGTCGAGCGCCAGGCCGTCGATCGGTCCGATGCTGCCCACGTAGGTGGCGCGCGTCAGGCGCCACAGGTCCGGCCCGTCGAGCCGCTCGTCGGCGTCGGCGGGGCGCGCCGCCAGCAGCCCCAGCGACACGACCATGCCGACGCTGAACGCCCCGATCATCACGGCGGACAGCACGAGCGGCGTGGTGCGGTCGACGACGACGAACATCCCCGCCATCACGAACGTCACGAGGGTCTGCGGCAGGAGGGTCGCGAGGGCGATGCGGGGCATCGGCGCGCCCTCGCCGAGCAGCCCCGCGAGGACGAGGCGGTAACCCATGTTCAGCAGGGCGAGGGCCACGACCGCGGCACCGAGCCACCAGACGCCCGGATCGCCGACCTCTCCGTGCAGCACCGCGAAGAGGACCCCGAACGGCAGCGCCACCGCCACGGCGAGCACGGTCCACGGGCGGACGAGGTGCCCGACACCGCCGCGCGTCGTGAGCCCGCGGGCCGCGAGCCGCGCGGTGAGCGCGTTCGGCAGGCTGCCGCCGAGCGTGAGCTGCGCGGCCATCGCCGACAGCGCCACCACGAGCGCCAGCTCGCCGCGTCCCTCGACGCCGAGCAGCCGTGCCGAGATGATCCCCGTGATCGTCAGCAGGCCCTGGACGACGAACCCGCCGCCGACGACGAACAGGGCCGCGATGCGCTGGGTCACGGGCGCTCTCCGAGCAGCGTCCGGCAGTACCGGTCGACGGCGTCCCAGCGGTCGGCCGTGCCCGTCCTCAGCTCGACCTCGCCCGCGAGGACCGCGCGCATCGCCTCGGCGAGCGCGGGCACGGTCAGGTCGCACGCCAGACCACCGCCGAGCGCCTCCACCTCCCGCGCCCGCACGGTCGAGCCGGCGGTCACGACCGCGACGCCGGCGGCCTCCGCCTTGCCCATGATGCCGCTCGGACCGTTGTTGGTCAGGGGCACGGGGATGACGTCGACGGCGGCGACGAGCTGGTCGAGCGTGTCGTTGTCGAGGTAGGTGTCGCGCGCGACCACCCGCGCGCGGCGCTCGGGCTCTAACCCGTCGACCCACGTCCGCACCTCGGGCGAGAACGCGCCGGCCACGACCAGCCGGGCGTCGATCCGTCCGGCCTCGAGTGCCTCCAGCACCATCGGGGCGTTGCGTCGCTCGGAGATGAGGCCGAACACCCCCACGAGCGCCTCGTCGCGGGGCAGGTCGTGCTGCTCGCGCCAGCGGTCGCGGTCGCGCGCGTGCGCCGTGCAGAACTCCGGGTCGTTGACCCGGGTGACGACCCAGCCGCGCTGGGTGTCGCCGCGGCCCTTGTAGCCGACGACGCGCTGCAGGGCGCCCGTGAGCCGGCCGGCCACCACGAGCAGCGCCTTGGAGACGCGCAGCCGCCAGCCGGTGCGGTCCAGCAGCGGCACGCGCGCCGGGTAGCGCGTCAGCATGAACACCACGCGCGGCCGGACGGGCAGGCGACGCAGCGCGCGAGGCGCGGCGTACCACCAGCGCTTCAGGGCCTGGTCGCCGTCGAGGTGCACGACGGTGCGCACCGGGACCCTCTGCTCGGCGCGGCAGCGCGCCTCGACCTCGCGGACGAGGTCGGCCGTGCTCGGGCTCGAGCCGTCGAAGACCTCCGCGACGGCGAGCCGGCCGGCCGCGAGGTCGTCGCCCAGGTACTCGGCGTAGGCGGGATCGTCGGACGCGCCGCGCCGGGTCAGCAGGACGACCGGTCCCGACGGGGCCAGGTGACGGGTCAGCCACGACACCGACTGCAGGTGGTGCCCGTCGCTGCTCGGGTCGACCAGCAACGTCGTGGAGCGCTCGCCCACCGTGCATCACTCCCGTCGCGCGCCGCCTGACCACCGGTCCGTCCACCGTGCCGTCCATCGGGGAAACGACGAGCGCCAGCCTAGGTCACGCGCCACGCGCGGAACCGTCCCCGAGCCGTTCCCGACCGCGGTACGGTTCCCCCGTGTCAGGGATCAGCCACGTGGTGATGCGCCAGCTGGCGCGCCGGGGACTCGTCGTGCGCCGCCACCCCGCGGCCCGGCGGCAGCGTCTGCTCGTCGACCGCGGCGTCGACCTCGTGCTCGACGTGGGAGCGGCACGCGGCGGCTACGCCACCGAGCTGCGCGAGTTCGGGTACACCGGCCGCATCGTGTCCTTCGAGCCCCTCGCGGCCGCGCACGCCGACCTGGTCCGCGCCGCGGCGTCGGACCCGCGGTGGGAGACCCGGCACACGGCGCTCGGCGACACCACCGGCCGGCAGGAGATCCACGTCGCCTCCAACAGCGACAGCAGCTCCCTGCTGCCCATGGCCGACCAGCACCGCGCCTCGAGCCCGGACATCCAGATGGTCGGCACCGAGACGATCGAGGTCAGCCGGCTCGACGACGTCGCCGCTGACGTGCTGGGCGAGGCCCGCACGCCGTTCCTCAAGATCGATACGCAGGGCTTCGAGCGCGCCGTCCTCGAGGGCGCCGAGACCACCGTGCCCCGCCTCGTCGGCCTCCAGCTCGAGCTCTCGTTCGTCACGCTCTACGAGGGCGGGATGCTCGCGGACGAGGCCATCTCGTGGGCCTACGACCACGGGTTCGTGCTGGTCGGGCTCGACCAGGGCTTCACCGACCCGGGCGGGGCCGTCCTCCAGGCCGACGGAGTCTTCCTCAGGCCGTGACCCGCACCACCGTCCGGTCGTTGTGGCACCTGACCAGCCCTTCCCCGCTCCTCCTCCCCGAGCCCTAGCCCCGAGAGGCGTGACGTGAACCGTCGTCTGAAGGCCGCGATCCGACCCGCGGTCCTCGCCGCCAACACCCCCGTCGCACGCCGTCGCGCCCTCAAGGAGCTGGCGGCCGCGCCGCGGCCCCTGCGGCTCGAGCTGGGCGGCAACGCACCGCGTGCGGGCTGGGTCGTGACCAACGTCGGCCCGACCACCCGCCTGTACATGGACGCGACGGAACCCTGGCCGCTCGGCGACGGCGAGGTCGAGGCGATCTACTCCGACAACGTCATCGAGCACATCCCGCTCCACCCGGCCCGCACCCTCTTCGCCGAGGCGTACCGGTGCCTGCAGCCCGGTGGCGTGATCCGGTTCGTGACGCCCGACCTGCGCGCGCACGTCGAGCGGTACCTGACCGGCACGGCCCCGAAGGGCGACCCCGAGGCGAAGGTCTACGAGGACTGCGGCCTCGTGGTCGAGCACCCGGTCGACTGGGTGCAGATCCCGATCGCCTCCTTCGAGCACCACCTCGGCTACGTCTACGACTTCGAGACGCTCGAGGCCGAGCTGCGCCGCGCGGGCTTCACCGAGGTGCACCGGCGCGAGCTGAACGAGAGCCCCGTGCCGCACCTCGCCGGCCTCGACCTGCGCGCCGCCGAGGGTGGCGCACAGATGGCCGTCGAGGCCGTGCGCTGACGTCGATGCGCGTCGCCATCCTCGCGACCGGCTGGGCCGGCTTCAACGACGCCGCCTGCCGCGAGCTCGCCGCCCGCGGGGTTGAGCTGCTGGTGGTCACCGAGAGCGAGACGTCGGACACCGCGTACACGTCGCACCGCTTCCGCGAGTACGCCCAGGTCCACCTGTGGCACGAGGCCCCGGCCGACGGGGAGGTGCGCGACGTGGTGCGCGCCTTCACCCCCGACGCCGTGCTCATGCACTCCTGGCACTACGGCCCCTACCGCGAGGCGGTCAAGGCACTGCCGCCCGGCACGCTGCGGGTGCTCTGGATGGACAACGTCTGGCGCAACATCCCCAAGCAGTGGCTCGGCCGTGCGGTCGCGCCGTGGTGGGTGCGCTCCCTCTTCGACTGCGTGATGGTGCCGAGTGACCGCACCGAGTTCTTCGCCCGCCGGCTCGGCTTCGGCGAGGGCGACGTGATCCGCGGGTCGCTCAGCGCGGACACCACCGTCTTCGGCTCGCCCGCCCGCGCGGGCGAGGAGGTCGCCGGACGTCGACGCTTCCTGGCCGCCCTGCGCCTGGTGCACCACAAGGGCGCCGACGTGCTCGCGGAGGCGTACCGCCTCTACCGCAGTCGCTCGACGGACCCGTGGGACCTCGACGTCGCCGGCATCGGACCCCTCGCCGGCGCGTTCGACGGGCTCGAGGGCGTCACCATGCTGGGCTTCCAGCAGCCCGCCGAGGTGGCCGAGCGCATGCGTGCCTCGTCGTGCCTGGTCGTGCCGTCGAGGGAGGAGCCGTACGGGGTCACGCTGCACGAGGGCGCGCTCAGCGGGCTGCCGATCATCACCACCTACTTCGTGGGGGCGGCACCGCCGTTCGTGCAGGACGGGCAGAACGGCTGGACCGTGCCCGGGGGCGACGCGGAGGCCCTGGCGGAGCGGATGCTGCAGGTGGCCTCGCTCGACCCGGAGCGGCTCGGGCAGATGTCGGCCGTGAGCGTCGGCCTCGGGATGCGCACGAGCTCACGAGGCTGGGCCGTGAACCTGCACGAGGAGCTCCAGCGGCGCCACCGTGCGCTCGCCCGCTGAACGGGCCCCGCAGGACCCTCAGGAACCGCCGAGCAGGTGCTCCACGACGGCGGTGCGCGCCTCGAGGGCACGCTCCCGCCTGGCGGTGAACCGCTGCTGGGCGTCGGCACCGTCGGGCAGCCCCTGCCGCAGCACGTCCAGCACCACGGCCCCCACGTCGCCGTCGAGCGGGACCAGGAGCGGCGCCGGGACGAGCTCGGCGAGGCAGCCGACGTCGACAGCCACCGACGGCACGCCGTGGCGCATCGCGTCGAGCACGACGAGCGGCTCGGCCTCGTTGCGGTAGCGGCTGGGGAACACGAACAGGTCGACGTCGGCGTAGAAGCGCTCGACGCCCTCGTGGTCGAGGGGTCCCGTGACCACGAGGGCGTCGCCGAGGCTCTCCCGTGCGGTCGCGACCACTGCAGCGGCTGCCTCGTCCGCACACGGACCGGCGAGGACGAGGGTGCAGTCGAGCCCCGCGTCGCGCGCGCGGACCGCCGCGTCGACGACGTCCTGCAGCCCCTTCTCGAGCGTGAGGTTGCTCAGGTGGCCGAGCACGACCCTGCCGTGCGGCGGGTGCGGCGACCGGTCGACCGGGGCGAGGAGCGCGGCGTTGGAGCAGACCACGACGTCCTGCGCGAGCGGGTAGGTGCGGCGCAGCCGGTCGGCCATGACGTCGCCGAGCACGACGTGACGCACCGACGAGCCACCCCAGCGCACCAGCCTCTGCATCGCCGGCACCGGCGTGTCCAGGTAGCTGGAGTTGTGGTGGTGGAAGACGACGCGCAACCCTCGCCGACGGGCCAGCCCCACCACCAGGGCCTGGTAGTGCAGCAGCTCCCCGCCGGCGCCGCCGACGTAGACCGACCCACGCCGCGCCACGCAGAGGCGCAGCAGGCCCCGCACCAGCCGACCGACGCGACGCAGCGGGCCGACCGCGTCGTTGGAGTCGTTCAGCTCCAGCCGGGCGCCGCGGGAGCGCAGCTCTGCGGCCATCAGGTCCGTGACCCGTGCCGCGCCGGTCACGGGCGGGGGCAGCGGACCGTGAATGCGGACGGGGGCCGTGCTCGCCATCGCTGCTCCGATCCTGGGGTCGCGCCCGAGGATACGACGGTGCGGCGCCGTCGGCGGATCCACCTCCGCCTCCACGCCGATGTCCTAGGGTGGGCGGGCCAGACCCCCGCCCGCCCGGGCCCGCCGGAAGGACGTCCGCCATCCGCTCCACCGTCCTCGGCCTGCTCGTCGGCCCCTTCCGCGCGTCCCTGGTCCGCACGCTGCGCGCGACGCTGCGCCACCGCACCCCCGTCGTCGTCGGAGGTCGCTTCCGCATCGTCGGCGCCTCGCGGCTCACCGTCCGGCGCGGCTCCCGCGTGTTCCTGGGTGCCGGCTTCTACGGCTTCCTCCACGGCCGGGAGAGGTCGGTCCTGCGGCTGCGCGGCCGCCTGACGTTCGAGGGCAACGCCGCGATCGCCGCGGGCAACCGCTGGGACGTCGGACCCGACGCGGTCGTCACGGTCGGGCCGCGCACCTACGTCTCCCCCGACTGCACGGTCGTGTCCACGCAGGGCGTGAGCATCGGGGCGGACTGCGCGATCGGCTGGGGCGTGCAGATCGTCGACGACGACTTCCACCGTCACGGCAGTGGCGGCCACGTGCCCGACGGCCCCTCCTCCGCCCCGATCACGATCGGCGACCACGTGTGGGTCGGCAGCCGCGCGATGATCTTCAAGGGCGTGACCATCGCCGACGGCTGCATCGTCGCGGGCGGAGCCGTCGTCACCCGCTCGGTCGAGGAGCCGCGGTCGATGGTCGCCGGCTCCCCGGCCCGCGTGGTGCGGTCGGACGTCGACTGGACCTGAGCGGCGAACCGCCCGCGCGCCCGCCCGTACACTTCGGGGAGTGGAGTTCCTCAACGGCCTGCAGCCGACGCACGACCTGACGTACAACGACGTGTTCATGGTGCCGCGGCACTCGGCGGTCACCTCGCGCTTCGACGTCGACCTCTCGACGAGCGACGGCACCGGCACGACCGTCCCGCTCGTCGTGGCGAACATGACCGCCGTGTCCGGGCGGCGCATGGCCGAGACGATCGCGCGCCGCGGCGGCATCGCGATCATCCCGCAGGACATCCCCGCCGACGTCGTCGCGTCGACCGTCGCGCGGGTCAAGGCCGCCCACACGCTGTACGACACGCCGGTCACGGTCCCGCCGAGCACCACCGTCGGCGAGGCGCTGAGCCTGCTGCCGAAGCGCTCGCACGGCGCGGTGGTCGTGGTCGAGGACGGCAAGCCGCTCGGCGTGGTCACCGAGCGCGACGGCGCCGAGGTCGACCGGTTCGCGCAGGTGCACGAGATCATGTCGACCGACGTCCGCACGGTCGAGGCCGGGCTCGAGGCGCGCGAGTACTTCGACGTGCTCGCCGGCAACCACCTCTCGCTGGCACCCGTGCTCGACGGCGGCGAGCTCGTCGGCGTCGTCACGCGCAAGGGCGCGCTGCGCTCCACCATCTACACGCCGGCCGTCGACCCGGACGGACGTCTCGTCGTCGGCGCGGCCGTCGGCATCAACGGCGACGTGCGCGCCAAGACCGACGCGCTGCTCGCGACGGGCGTCGACGTGCTCGTCGTCGACACCGCGCACGGCCACCAGCAGAAGATGCTCGACGCCCTGCCCCTCGTCCGGGCCGCCCGCGACGCGCACGAGGCCGCCACCGGACGACGCATCCCGATCGCGGCCGGCAACGTCGTCTCGGCCGACGGCGTGCGCGACCTGGCGGCGGCCGGTGCCGACATCCTCAAGGTCGGCGTCGGCCCGGGCGCCATGTGCACCACCCGGATGATGACCGGCGTCGGTCGCCCGCAGCTCTCGGCCGTGCTCGAGTGCGCGGCGGCCGCGGCCGAGGTCGGCGCCCACGTGTGGGCCGACGGCGGTGTGCGCTACCCGCGCGACGTCGCGCTCGCGCTGGCGGCCGGCGCCGCGAGCGTCATGATCGGCTCCTGGTTCGCGGGCACGCACGAGAGCCCGGGCGACCTGCGCCACGACGCCGACGGACGCGCCTACAAGGAGTCCTTCGGCATGGCGAGCTCGCGCGCCGTCGCGAACCGCACCCGCGACGCCGCCGGCTTCGAGAAGGCGCGCATGGCGCTGTTCGAGGAGGGCATCTCGACGTCGCGCATGTACCTCGACCCGGAGCGTCCCGGCGTGGAGGACCTCGTCGACGGCATCACCGCCGGGGTGCGCTCGAGCTTCACCTACGCCGGCGCCCGGAGCCTGGCCGAGTTCGCCGAGCGGGCCGTCGTCGGCCTGCAGAGCACCGCCGGGTACGACGAGGGACGCCCGCTGCACCGCTCCTGGTGACGTCGCTCCTCCCCCGGAGGTGCCGCGCGCTCAGCGCAGGATGATCGCGAGGCCGCGCTCGAAGGAGGCGTCGAGGTCGGGATCGGCCTCGACGATCCCGACGGCGGCGGCCTGGCGGTGCAGCTGGGTGGCCTGCGTGTGCCCGACGACGTAGAGCAGCAGCGTGCGGGCCACGTCGCGGTCGCTGTGGTCGGCCAGCGCGGTCTCGAGCGCGAACTGCCCGAGCCGGAACGCGGCCGTCGTGGCCACGACCTCGGCGCCGTCGCGGACGGCGAGCATGGCGGTGCGCAGCCGCTGCGACGTCGCCGCGAGGTCGGCGTCGACCTCGACCGGCGCCACGACGCGGTCGGCCATGAGGCCGAGCAGGGTCTGCTTGTCGGCGACGTGGTGGTACAGCGCGCTGGGCTGCACGCCGAGCTCGCCGGCCACGCGGCGCATCGTGCAGTACTCCAGGCCGTAGGCGTCGAGCACCCGCAGCGCGCCGGACACGACGTCGTCCAGGCTGTTCGCCACGTGGTTGCCCCTCCCGCTCGGTCGACCGGTGTGCCACACTACCGAACGACGTTCACCTGAACGTCGTTCAGGAACGAAGGACCGTCCCGCCATGAGCAGCACCACGACCGCGCGCCGCCGCAGCCTCACCACCACCGATCTCGCCCTCGTCGCCGTCTTCGCCGCGCTCGTCGCGGTGTGCTCCGTCGTCGCGGCGCTGCCCTTCGGCGTCAACGGGGTGCCCGTCACGCTGCAGCTCTTCGGCGTCTTCCTCGCCGGCGCCGTGCTCGGACCCGTGCGCGGCTTCCTCGCCGTCGCCCTCTACCTCGCCGTCGGGGCGGTCGGGGTGCCCGTCTTCGCCGGACCGGTGGGCGGCCTCGCACCGTTCGCCGGACCGACGGCCGGATACCTCGTCTCCTTCCCCCTCGTCGCCCTCGTCGTGGGGCTCGCGGTGCAGCGCGCCCGCGCCGCGGGACTCGCCGTGACGACGGCGGTCGTGCTGGTCGGCGGGCTCGTGGGCGAGGTCGTGTGCTGGCTGGTCGGCGCCCTCGGCATCGCCCTCTACAGCGACACGCCCTACCTGCCCACCGTCAAGGCGACCGCCGTCTACGTCCCGGCCGACCTCGTCAAGCTGGTGCTCGCCGCCGTGGTCGCGGCTGCCGTGCACCGCGCGTTCCCGCAGCTGCTGGCCCGTCGCTGAGCGGCCCCGCCCGCAGGTGGGCGAGACTGGCGTCATGGCGACCATCGAGCTCGACGACGTCACCGTCACCGCCCCGACGGCGGACGGCGAGGTCGTGCTCCTGCGCGACGTCACGGCGCGCCTGACGGAGCGCCGCGTCGTCGTCGTGGGCGCCAACGGCTCGGGCAAGTCGACCCTCGCCCGGCTGGTCAACGGGCTCGTCTCGGCAGCGTCGGGCACGGTCCGCGTGGACGGCCTCGACGTCGCGACCGACGGCCCCGCGGTGCGCCGCCGGGTCGGGTTCGTGTTCACCCAGCCGGCGGCCCAGCTCGTCATGCCGACCGTGCTGGAGGACGTCGCCCTGTCGCTGCGTCGGCACGTGAAGGACAAGCGCGAGCGGGAGGCGCGCGCCCGGGCGGTGCTGGCCGACATCGGGCTCGCCGACCGCGCCGACACCTCCGTGCACGCCCTCTCCGGCGGCCAGCAGCAGCTGCTGGCGATCGCGGGCGTCCTGGCCTGCGAGCCCACGGTCGTGGTCGCCGACGAGCCGACCACCCTGCTCGACCTGCGCAACGCGCGCGCGGTGCAGGAGCGCCTGCTGTCGATGGAGCAGCAGCTGCTGCTCGTCACGCACGACCTCGACCTGGCGCGGCGCTGCGACCGGGCGCTGGTCGTCGAGGACGGCCGCGTGACGTGCGACGACGACCCCGAGCGCGCGGTCGCGCACTACGTCGAGAGTGCACTGTCGTGAGGCGCGCACGGTGAGGAGCCTGCCGCTCGGCCTGCAGGTCCCCGGCGACACCGTCTGGCACCGCCTGCCCACCGGTCGCAAGCCGCTGGGCCTCGTGCTGCTCGGCGTCGGGGTCGTCGCCCTGCAGGGCCCGTGGCTCCCGCTGCTCGCCCTCGCGGCCGCCCTGGGCGTCGCGCTGCACGCTGGCGTGCCTGCGCGCAGCCTGGCGCTCGGTGTCCGACCCCTGCTCGTGCTGCTGGGGGTCGTGGCGGCGCTGCAGACGTGGCAGCGGGGCTGGCCGGTGGCGGTCGAGGTCGTGGCCACCACCCTCACGTTGGTCGTGCTCGCCACGACGTTCACCGCGACGACCCCGACCGACGACCTGCTCGACGCCGTCGTGCGCGCCGCCCGCGTGCTGCGGCCCTTCGGCGTCGACCCCGAGCGTGTCGCGCTGACCTTCTCCCTCGCGATCTCCTCGATCCCCGTGGTGACGACGCTGTTCACGCAGACACGCGAGGCGGCCAAGGCTCGCGGCCTCGAGCGCAGCCCGCGCGCGACCTTGACCCCCTTCGCGGTGCGCACGGTCGCCCACGCGCACGCCGTCGGCGACGCCCTCGCCGCCCGCGGCCTCGGCGACCCCGACTGACCCCCGCCCTTCCCCTCCCTCCGCGTCCCCCTCCCCTCCCCGCGTTTCGTGGACCTGGTGACGGAATCCGGCGCCGAGACCGTCGTCAGGTCCACAGAACGCGGGGAGGGACGGGGCCTACACTCCCCCGCATGGACGACGTCGCGCCCGAGCCCGCTGCCGCGCTGCGGACCCTCGTCGTCGACGACGAGCAGCCGGTGCTCGACGAGCTCGTCTACCTCCTCGAGCGCGACCCGCGGGTCGGTGCGGTGCACACCGCCCGCTCCGGCGCCGAGGCGCTGCGCCGACTGGAGGGCGGCGCCGTCGACCTCCTCTTCCTCGACATCGCCATGCCCGGGCTCTCGGGCATCGACATCGCCCGCGTCGTCGGGCAGTTCCGCACCCCGCCGCGCGTCGTCTTCGTCACCGCGCACGAGGGTCATGCGCTCGAGGCGTTCGAGCTGGGCGCCCTCGACTACCTGCTCAAGCCCATCCGGGAGGAGCGGCTGCGCGAGAGCATCCGGCGCGCGGTCGACCAGGGCGACCCCGCTCCGGAGGCGGACGAGACGATCGCCGTCGAGCTCGGCGGCGTCACCCGCTTCGTCCGGCGGTCCACGGTGACCCACGTGGAGGCCCAGGGCGACTACGTCCGGCTGCACACCGCGGACGGCGCCGGGCACCTGGTCCGCACGCCGCTCACCGGCCTCGTCTCCGACTGGGAGGACGTCGGCTTCGTGCGGATCCACCGCAGCAGCGCCGTGAACCTCGCGCACGTGCGCGAGGTGCGCATGCAGGCGGGCCGCTGCAGCGTGGTGGTGCCGCACGGCGACGGCGTCGTCGAGCTGCAGGTCTCGCGCCGCCACACGCCGACCCTGCGCGACCTGATCCACGAGCGGAGCCGGTGACGTGCCGGAGCGCGCCGACGGGCCCGGCGGTCGCGTCCGGGTCACGAGCCCGCTGACGTCGGCGGTCGCGCCGCACGGGCGTCGCAGCGCACGGCAGGAGATCGACGAGGAGACCGGGGTCGGCGACGTCTACGTGCGCTCGCTCGTGTCGACCCAGCTGCGGTCGGCGCTCGCGGTCGTCGCCGCCCTCGCGCTCGGCCTCGGGAGCCTGCCGCTCGTCTTCGCCCTCGTGCCCGACGTCGCCGACGCCCGCCTCGGACCGGTCCCGCTGCCGTGGCTCCTGCTCGGCGTCGTCGTGTACCCGGCGCTGCTCGCGCTGGGGTGGGTGTACGTCCGACGCTCCGAGCGCGCCGAGGCCGACTTCACCGACCTGGTCGACCCCGGGTCGGTCGAGGACGTGCCCCGGTGAGCACCACCCACGCCGCCGTGGCCGTCGCGCTGGTCTCGCTCACCACCCTCGGCATCGGCGCCTTCGGGTTGCGGGTGAGCCGCACGACCAGCGACTTCTACGTGGCCTCACGGTCGGTGTCGCCGTCGCTCAACAGCTCGGCGATCGGCGGCGAGTACCTGTCGGCCGCCTCGTTCCTCGGCGTGGCGGGGCTCGTGCTCACCTCCGGGCCCGACGTGCTCTGGTACCCGATCGGGTGGACGACCGGCTACCTGCTGCTGCTCGTGCTCGTCGCGGCACCCCTGCGTCGCTCGGGCGCCTACACGATCCCCGACTTCGCGCAGGTGCGGCTCCAGTCGGTCGCGGTGCGCCGGGCGGCCACGCTGCTCGTCGTCGGGGTCGGCTGGCTCTACCTCATGCCGCAGTTCCAGGGCGCCGGCCTGACGCTGCGGTCGGTCTCGGGCAGCCCCGACTGGGTCGGCATGGTGCTCGTGGCCGGCATCGTCGTCGTGAACGTGGTCGCCGGCGGCATGCGCAGCATCACCTTCGTGCAGGCGTTCCAGTACTGGCTCAAGCTCACCGCGCTGCTCGTGCCCGCCGTCTTCCTGCTGCGGGCGTGGGCGCTCGACGGCACGCCCTCGCCGGTGGCGCCCGACGCGTGGTTCGCGCCCTGGAGCACGACCGACGCGCAGGGCCTCTACACGACCTACTCGGTGCTCGTGGCCACCTTCCTCGGCACGATGGGGCTCCCGCACGTGGTGGTGCGGTTCTACACCAACCCCGACGGCCACGCCGCACGCCGCACGACGCTCATCGTTCTGGGCCTCATCGGCGGGTTCTCCCTCCTGCCGACGGTCTACGGCGTCCTCGGTCGGGTGTACGCCTCCGACCTGGTGGCGGCCGGCCGCGCCGACACCGTGGTGCTCGAGCTGCCGGCGCGGGTGCTCGGCGGCGGGCTGGGCGACGTGCTCTCCGCCCTGGTCACCGCCGGCGCGTTCGCGGCCTTCCTGTCGACGTCGTCGGGCCTCACCATGGCGATCGCGGGCGTCGTCGGCCAGAGCCTCTCGGCCGGTCCCCTCGCGGGACGCCTCTCCCCCATCTCCTCGCTGCGGCTCGCGGCAGCCGGTTGCGTCCTCGTCCCGCTGGGCCTGGCGCTCGCCGCCGAGCCGATCCCCGTCGCGAGCTCCGTGACCTTCGCGTTCGCGCTCGCGGCGTCGACGTTCTGCCCGTTGCTGGTGCTGGGCATCTGGTGGCGCGGCCTCACCGCACCAGGAGCCCTGGCGGGCATGGCCGGCGGCGGGCTCGCCGCGCTGCTCGCCACGGTGGTCGCCATCTCAGACCGTCCCGGCGGCTGGGTCGGCACCCTCGTCGGCCAGCCCGCGCTGTGGAGCGTGCCCCTCGGCTTCGGGCTCATGGTGGGCGTCTCCCTGCTGACCCGCTCGCGCGTCCCCACCACGGTGGCGCGGACGATGGTGCGCCTGCACACCCCCGAGCGCGTCGACGTCCGCCGCTGACGGTTGACCACGGCGCCGCTCGTCGCGCCGCACCCACCGTTCGTCGAGGGCAGCGCGCCGCACGGCGCAGGCAGCGGCACCCCGAGCGCACCACCGGGGTTGTGACCTGGCGCACAGTGGACGGCGCTTCTAGCGTCCTGCGGTGGGACGCGCGTCACACCCGGTGCGCGCCGGTCCCGAGAAGCGAGGTGTCCCCCGTGGCCGAGAAGCTCACGCCCGAGGTCCATGCGGCCTACGAGCGCATCCACGACTCCGAGGAGTTCACACAGCTCCGCAACAACTACCTGAGGTTCGTCGTCCCGATGACGGTCGGCTTCATGCTCTGGTACCTCCTGTACGTCGTGTGCTCGAACTGGGCGCCCGGCCTGATGGGCACCCAGGTGTTCGGGACGATCAACGTGGCCCTGCTGTTCGGGCTGCTGCAGTTCGTCACGACCTTCGGCATCGCCTGGGTCTACGCGCGCTACTCCGCGCGGGCGATGGACCCGATCGCCGCCGACCTCCTCGACGACTTCGAGCGGGAGGTCGGACGATGAACCGACCCGACGCGCTCCTCGCGGCCTCCGACTCCGGCAACCACCAGGCCCTCACCGGCACGCTGTTCGTCCTCGTCGTGCTCCTGACCGTCGGCATCACCTTCTGGGCGAGCCGCAACACCAAGACAGCCGCCGACTACTACGCGGGTGGCCGCTCGTTCAGCGGCTTCCAGAACGGCTTCGCCATCGGCGGCGACTACATGTCGGCGGCGTCGTTCCTCGGCATCTCCGGCGCGATCGCGCTGTCCGGCTACGACGGCTTCCTGTACTCGATCGGGTTCCTCGTGGCCTGGCTGGTGGCCCTGCTGCTCATCGCCGAGCTGCTGCGCAACTCCGGACGGTTCACGATGGCCGACCAGCTCGCCTACCGCATGCGCCAGACGCCCGTGCGCACCGCCGCCGCGACGTCGACCATCGTGGTCTCGATCTTCTACCTGCTGGCGCAGATGGTCGGCGCGGGTGCCCTCGTGGCCCTGCTGCTCGGCGTCGACTCCGCCGCGGCGAAGAACCTGACGATCGCCGGCGTCGGCGTGCTGATGATCGTGTACGTCGTCTTCGGCGGCATGAAGGGCACCACGTGGGTGCAGATCGTCAAGGCCGTGCTGCTGATGTTCGGCACGATCCTCATCTCCGCGCTCGTCCTGGCGAAGTTCGACTTCAACCTCTCCGACCTGCTCGGGACGGCCGCCGAGAACAGCGGCCAGGGCAGCGCCTTCCTCGAGCCCGGTCTCAAGTACGGCGTGAGCCTCACGAGCAAGATCGACTTCGTCTCGCTCGGCATCGCCCTCGTGCTGGGCACCGCCGGCCTGCCGCACATCCTCGTGCGCTTCTACACCGTCCCGACCGCCAAGCAGGCCCGCGTGTCGGTGCTGTGGGCCATCGGCATCATCGGCACGTTCTACCTGCTGACGCTCATCCTCGGCTTCGGCGCCGCGGCCCTCGTCACGGGAGACGCCAAGGAGCGCGTCGTCGAGTCGGGCGGCAACCTGGCCTCCCCGCTGCTGGCCGAGGCCGTGGGCGGCGGGTCGGGCACGACCGGGGGTGCGATCCTGCTCGCGCTGATCTCCGCCGTGGCGTTCGCGACGATCCTCGCCGTGGTCGCCGGGCTCACGCTCACGTCCGCCTCGTCGGTGGCGCACGACCTCTACGCCAGCGTGATCAAGAAGGGCGACGTCACGGGCGAGCAGGAGGTCAAGGTGGCCCGCATCGCGGCGTTCGTCATCGGCGGTGTCGCCATCGCCCTGGCCATCCCGGGGCAGAGCCTGAACGTCGCGTTCCTCGTGGCGCTCGCGTTCGCGGTGGCCGCGTCGGCGAACCTGCCGGCCCTGCTCTACAACCTGTTTTGGAAGCGCTTCAACACGCGCGGCGCCACGTGGAGCATCTACGGCGGCCTCGTCTCGGCCGTCGGCCTGGTGATCTTCAGCCCCGTCGTGTCGGGCTCGGAGACCGCCCTGTTGACGGACGTCGACTTCGCGTGGTTCCCGCTGCAGAACCCCGGCATCGTCTCAATCCCCTTCGGCTTCCTCATGGGCTGGCTGGGCACCGTCACGTCGAAGGAGACCGAGAGCGAGGCCCGCTTCGCGGAGCTGCAGGTGCGCTCGCTGACCGGCGCGGGCGCCGAGAAGTGAGCCGCCGACCCTGAGGCGCGGGCCGACGCCGGCCCGGGACGCACCAGCGCTCCCGGTGCCGGTGTCGGCCGCCGTCGAGCGTCCGGCGCCTCGCGGGACCAACCTCCCCGCAACCCCAGTTGAACGACCCTGTGACGTGCGCAACGATGCAAAGGTATCCCCCACCCGAGGAGAACTAGTGAGCGAGCACGGCATCAGCAACCTGTCCCGCGAGGACCGCGTCTTCGAGCCGCCGGCCGAGCTGGCCGCGCAGGCCAACGTCACCGCCGACGTCTACGACCGCGCCGCGCAGGACCGGCTCGGCTTCTGGGCCGACGCCGCGCGCCGCCTGACGTGGGGCACCGACTTCGACGAGGTGCTCGACTGGAGCAACCCGCCGTTCGCGCAGTGGTTCGTCGGCGGCAAGCTCAACGTCGCCTACAACTGCGTCGACCGCCACGTCGAGGCCGGCCACGGCGACAAGGTCGCCATCCACTTCGTCGGCGAGCCCGGCGACACCCGCGACCTCACCTACGCCGAGCTCAAGGACGAGGTCTCGAAGGCGGCGAACGCGATCGAGGAGCTCGGCGTCGAGGCCGGCGACCGCATCGCCATCTACATGCCGATGATCCCCGAGGCCGTGGTCGCCATGCTCGCCTCGGCCCGCGTGGGCGCCGTGCACACCGTCGTGTTCGGCGGGTTCTCCTCCGACGCGCTCGCCAGCCGCGTCGAGGACTGCGAGGCCAAGCTCGTCATCACCGCCGACGGCGGCTACCGTCGTGGGAAGCCGTCGTCGCTCAAGCCGGCCGTCGACGAGGCCCTGGCGAAGCTCGGCGACGCCTCGCCCGTCGAGAACGTGCTCGTGGTGCGCCGCACCGGCGAGGACGTGCCGTGGAACGGCGACGTCGACGTCTGGTGGCACGAGGTGGTCGACGAGTCCTCGACCGACCACCGGTTCACCGAGTTCGACAGCGAGCACCCGCTGTTCGTCATGTACACCTCCGGCACCACCGGCAAGCCCAAGGGCATCCTGCACACGTCGGCGGGCTACCTGACCCAGGCGGCGTACACGTTCTGGGCGACCTTCGACCACAAGGACGACGACGTCTACTGGTGCACGGCCGACGTCGGCTGGATCACCGGCCACTCCTACATCACCTACGGTCCGACGGCCAACGGCGCGACGCAGGTGCTCTACGAGGGCACGCCCGACACCCCGCACAAGGGTCGCTGGTGGGAGATCATCGCCGACAAGAAAGTCTCGCTGTTCTACACGGCGCCCACCGCCATCCGCACGTGCATGAAGTGGGGCGAGCAGATCCCCGCCGAGCACGACCTGTCGAGCCTGCGCGTGCTGGGCACGGTGGGCGAGTCCATCAACCCCGAGGCCTACGTCTGGTACCGCGAGAACATCGGCGGCGGCAGCGCCCCGATCGTCGACACCTGGTGGCAGACCGAGACCGGCGCCCACATGATCACCCCGCTGCCCGGCGTCACCGCCGCCAAGCCCGGATCGGCCATGACGGCGTTCCCGGGCGTCACCGCCGAGGTCGTCGACGACGCCGGCACTCCCGTGGGCAACGGCGAGGGCGGCTACCTCGTGATCACCGAGCCGTGGCCGTCGATGCTGCGCACCATCTGGGGCGACGACGACCGCTACGTCGAGACCTACTGGTCGCGGTTCAAGGCCCAGGGCTACTACTTCGCCGGCGACGGGGCGAAGAAGGACGACGACGGCGCCATCTGGCTGCTCGGACGCGTCGACGACGTCATGAACGTCTCGGGCCACCGACTGTCGACGACCGAGATCGAGTCGGCGCTCGTCTCGCACCCGAAGGTGGCCGAGGCGGCCGTCGTGGGCGCGGCCGACGAGACCACCGGCCAGGCCGTGTGCGCGTTCGTCATCCTGCGCGAGTCCGCAGGGGACGGTGGAGAGGACGTCGTGGCCGAGCTGCGCAACCACGTCGGCAAGGAGATCGGCCCGATCGCCAAGCCGCGCCAGGTCATGGTCGTGCCCGAGCTGCCCAAGACCCGCTCGGGCAAGATCATGCGCCGCCTGCTGCGCGACGTCGCCGAGAACCGCGAGGTCGGCGACGCGACGACGCTGGCCGACTCCTCCGTCATGGACCTCATCACCGCCGGCATGAGCGGCGCGAAGGCCGACGAGGACTGAGGCAGGCCTCCCGACGCCCCGCGACCCCCGGGTCGCGGGGCGTCGTGCGTGCAGGCGTCGCGTGGGGGTGTCCTCCAGGTGTCCTCGGACCGACAGGTGACGGCCAGGTTCCGTTCAGCGTCCTCTCACCCGGCCCGGACACGCTGGAGCCATGGACACCACCACCCGTCTCGACCTCGTGTTCTCCGCCTCCGTCATCGCCGGCGCCTCCGTGGCCGGCGTGCTCCTGCGTCTGCTCGGCGCCTGACCGCCCACGGCGTCGCCGGCCCCGGTGGCCGCGCGCACCACCGGCTCCCGCTTGTAGGCTCGGCCTCATGAGCGACCGTCAGCGAGCGAACCGCGAGCCCGTGCGACCGATGCTGCCCGAGCAGGACGAGCCGACCGTCGGCCGGCTGGTCGCCGACGCCAGTCGCGACATCTCCGCCCTCGTCCAGGCCGAGGTCGCCCTCGCCAAGAGCGAGCTCGTGGTGAGCGCGAAGGCCGGCGGCGTGGGCGCGGCTCTGTTCGCCGTGGCCGGCTTCCTCGGCCTGCTCGTCCTGATCTTCGTCTCGATCGCGTTCGCGTTCTTCCTGAGCATGACCGGTCTGCACCCCGCGTGGTGCTTCCTCATCGTCGCCGGCGTCTACGTGCTGCTGGCCGTCGTGCTCGTGCTCGTCGGCGTGCGGCTCATCAAGAAGATCCGTGCGCCGCAGAAGACCATCGACACGGCCAAGAAGATCCCCGGCGCCCTGAAGGGCCAGCACGCCGCTCCCCGGCGCTGACCCGCTGGCCCCTTCACCCGGGGGCCGGAACCGGTCGCGAAGCACGGGAATCCCAGCGATACCCGGAAAGCTCTCCGGGCCTGCGTGAGATTCCCACGCTCGGTGGAGATTCCCAGGTCGACCTGGGAATCTCGCGACGGGGGTCAGGCGGAGCGCCGCCCGACGAGGGCGACGACCACGCCCAGCACGGCGAGGACCGCGCCGCTGAGCGCCGTCCACACGAGCCAGCCGTCGAACGAGGTGACGCCGACGTCGGCGAGCGCGCGCACCAGCGCGGTCTGCAGGCCGTCGCCGGTGGAGGCGTCGACCGTCCGCTCGCGGGCCAGGCGGGCGAGCCCCGCGTCGAGGCCGGCGGCCGCCACGGGCAGCGCCACCAGTGCACCGACCGCCGCGACGAGACCCGCGGCCAGCGCGAGCCCCGGGGACTCATCGACCAGACGCAGCGCCCGCGCGTCGGGTCCGCCGGGCAGCTCGACCACGAGCCGGTCGGGGGCGTCGACGAGACCGTCGGTGCGCTCGGCCGCGAGCCGCGCCAGCGGCGCGAGGTCGAGGGGGACGGGCACCTGCCCCGAGGCCGCGGCGGGGTCGTCGAGCAGCGCGGCATGGGTGCGGCGCAGCGTCTGCGCCCACGCACCCGACAGCTGCGGGTCGTCGAACACGCGGTCGGTGGCCCGCTCGAGCAGCCGGCGCCCGGTCTCGGCCAGCTGCGCCGGCAGGCCGGCCTCGCGCTCGAGCCGCGTGGTCAGCAGGTCCGAGGCGGCGTCCTGCACCGCACCGTCGGTGACCACGTCGCGCGACAGCGAGACGAACCCGTCCTCGTCGGCCACCGACGCCGCCACCCACGCGGCCGGGAGCGCCACCGCGAGCGCGACGACCGCCACGAGCCCCGACACGGCCGCCAGGAACCCGCGCATCAGGCGCACCGTCCGGTGTCGACCTGCTGGGTCGCCGAGCGGCCGGCGCGCGCGTCGTCCTGCGCCTGCTCCGCGGTGACCGCGTAGCCGGTGGAGCTGTCGGAGATCGACGCCGCGAAGATGACGCCCAGCACGGTGCCCTCGGTCGAGACCAGCGGGCCGCCGGAGTTGCCGGACCGGACGAGGCTGCGCACGGAGAACGCCTCGCGCAGCACCTGCCCCCGGTCGTAGATGTCGGGGCTGCGCAGCGTGAGCTGGGAGCGGATACGCGCCGCCCGCGCGTCGAACGGCCCGTTCTCGGGGTAGCCGAGCACGGCCGCCTCCTGGCCTGCCGTCCCTTGCGTGTCGAAGCGCAGCGCCGGTACGCCGAGGTCGTCGGTGGCGATGACGGCGAGGTCGAGCTCGGGGTCGAAGACGACGACCCGCCCGTCGAGGCGACGCTCGCCCTCCACGGTGACCACCGGCTGGTCGACACCCGCGACGACGTGCGCGTTCGTCATGACCCGGCCCGGCGCGTAGACGAAGCCCGACCCCTCGATCCCCCGGCCGCACTCGGCGGAGCCCACGATCTTCACGACGCTGCGCGAGGCCTGCTGCACGCCCGGCTGGGACAGGGTGGCGGCGTCGGGCGGGCCGACGGCGGCGATCTCCTCGTCGGCGAACGGGTCGATGTAGCGCGGGAAGAGGTTGGCGTCGAGCGTGCGGCTGAACGCGCGCAGCGTGTCGGTGGCGGTCGACGGCATGACGTCGTTGACCTTCGCGAGCACGGTCGAGTCGCGTGCGGCCTTCGCCAGCCACGGGATCGAGGTGCCGCTGACCGCGTAGCCGAGCGCCCACGACGCGATGAGCACGCCGACGACGCTCAGGGCGGCCCCGCCGACGGCGTCGACCGTGCGCAGCGGGCCCGCGGTGAGCCCCCCGCGCAGGTCGGTGCCGATGTAGGTGCCGATGGCCTGGCCGATCGCGGCGGCACCGATGACCAGCCCGAGCGCCAGCAGCGACGTCGTCAGGGTGCCGTTCTGCCGGTCGAGCAGGTGCGGCACGACCCAGATGGCGCCGAGCCCGCCGAGGACGAGACCGGCGGTGGCGACCAGGTTGACCACGAAGCCCTGCAGGTAGCCGGAGACGGCGTACGCCACCACGACGACGGCGATGACGAGGTCGAGCGAGCTCACGGGCGCTCCTGGGGTGGGGTGGGCAGCGGGTGGACGACCGACTCGTCCCAGGGCTGGGCCCAGCCGAGCCGCTCGAACAGACGGGAGATGATGCCGGCCGTGAAGCCCCACAGCGGCATCTCGGTGCCGATCTCGAAGGCCGGCCCGCGCCACCCGGACGGGTGCTCGACGCTGAACCGCCGCTCGGGGTCGACCAGCAGGTGCAGCGGGTGGTGCAGGACGCGTCCCACCTCGGCCGTCGAGACGGCGGCCAGCTGTCGGGGCCTGCGCCAGTAGCCGAGGACCGGGGTGACCGCGAAATTGCTGGGCGGCAGCCAGAGCGTCGGCAGGATGCCGAACACCGTGACCTCGGCCGGGTCGAGCCCGACCTCCTCGTCGGCCTCGCGCAGCGCCGTGGCTGCGGCGTCGGCGTCGCCGGGGTCGCACGCGCCGCCCGGGAACGAGATCTGGCCGGCGTGGTTGCGCAGCGTCGGGGCTCGCTCGGTGAGCAGCAGCTCGGGCCCGTCGGGGCCGTCGGCGAAGCAGATGAGGACTGCGGCCGGACGGGCGTCGGCCGGCGGGTGCGGGAAGCGCGGCGCGAGCTGCTCGGCCTGCACGGAGCCGGCCAGCTCGGCGAGCGGGCGCAGCCACTCGGGCAGGCCGTCGGCCACGCCACCGGACGTCGGCGAGTCGGCGGAGGACTCAGGACTCACGGCTGCACCTCCAGGTGTCGACGGACGGCACCGGTCAGGTCGGCGTAGGAGGTGTACGGCACCCGCTCGGTGGCGACCATCCTGCCCTGCGCGTCGACGAAGACCGTCTGCGGCAGGCCGAGCACCCGGAAGGCACCGCGCGTGCGGAAGGTCGGGTCGGACAGCTGCGGGTAGGTGACGCCCGAGCGTCGGGCGAGCGCGACCGCGGCGTCGGGGTCGGCGTCGCGCACGTCGAGGCCGACGACCGTCAGCCGGTCGCCGGTGTCGCGGTCGAGCCGTGCGAGCAGGGGCAGCTCCTCGCGGCACGGCTTGCAGTTGCTCGCCCAGAAGTTGACGACCGCGGGACCCCGCAGCCGGGAGAGGTCGACGCTGCCGTCGCCGCCCAGGCACGGCAGCTCGAGCGCCGGCAGCGCACCGTCGCCCTCGGCGCCCGCGTCGGCGAGCGGAAGGTCGCTGCACGGACGCACGCCGGCGTCCTGCACGGCGCTGCGGACCGACGCCGACTGCGGGTCGCCGCCGTCGAGCGAGCCGCCGCCGAACGTCGGCTTGCCGCTGCTCGTGTCGACGTCGGAGCAGCCGGCCAGGAGCAGCGCGAGCACGGCGAGCGCGACGGCGAGGCGTCTCATGCGCGACCCTGCGTGGTGACGAGCCGCGCCGCCTCGACAGGATCGGTGGGACCGGTGCCGTACGCCGGGCACCAGTGCGCCACCGGGCACGCACCGCAGGCGGGCTTGCGCGCGTGGCAGCGACGTCGGCCGTGCCAGATCAGCCGGTGGCTGAGCATCGTCCAGTCGCGGCGCGGGAACAGCGCACCGACCGCGTGCTCGGTCTTGACCGGGTCCTTCGCGACGTCGTCGTCGACCCACTCGAAGCGGCGCACGAGCCGGGCGAAGTGCGTGTCGACGGTGAGGCCGGGCACGTCGAAGGCGTTGCCCAGCACCACGTTGGCCGTCTTGCGGCCGACGCCCGGCAGCGTGACGAGGTCGCGCAGCCGGGCCGGCACCTCGCCGTCGTACCGCTCGACGAGCGCGGCGGACAGACCGAGCACGCTGTCGGTCTTCGCCCGGTAGAAGCCGGTGGAGCGGATGATCTCCTCGACGGCCGTGCGATCGGCCGCCGCGAGCGCCGCGGCGTCGGGGTAGGCGGCGAACAGGGCGGGGGTGACGGCGTTGACCCGTCGATCGGTGGTCTGGGCGGAGAGTACGGTGGCCACGAGCAGCTCGAAGGGAGTGCGGAAGTCGAGCTCGCAGCCGGCCTCCGGATAGGTCTCGGCGAGCACCCGGTGGATCTTGCGCGCCCGGCGCACGAGACTCGTCGGCGGCTTCAGGGGAGCCTTGGGGGCGGCAGGTGGCACGCCGTCAGGGTACGTGGCGGCGCCGACACCGGCCCGGCGTGTGGCGTTCGAGCTCCTGGTAGGACAGACTGTGACCGAATCAACAGCCGAAAAGGATGCCCGTGAACGACGACGTGCTGCGCCAAGCGCCGCTCTTCTCTGGTCTCGACGACGACGCCGCAGGAGCCCTCGAGGCCTCGATGTCCCCGCTGAGCCTGAAGCGTGGCGAGGTCCTCTTCAACGAGGGTGACGACGGCAACCAGCTGTACGTCGTCACCGAGGGCAAGATCAAGCTCGGACGCACGTCGCCCGACGGTCGCGAGAACCTGCTCGCCATCCTCGGCCCCGGCCAGATGTTCGGCGAGCTGTCGTTCTTCGACCCCGGACCCCGCTCGGCCACCGCGACGTCGGTCACCGACGTCACCGTCCAGAGCCTGAGCCACGAAGCCCTCACGCCGGTGCTGTCCAGCCACGCCGAGGTCGCCCTGGCGCTGCTCAACCAGCTCGCCGGTCGCCTGCGTCGCACCAACGAGGTCGTCGGCGACCTGGTGTTCTCCGACGTTCCCGGTCGCGTCGCCAAGGCCCTCCTGGACCTCGCGAGCCGCTTCGGGCGCAAGGCCGAGGACGGCGTGCACGTCAACCACGACCTCACCCAGGAGGAGCTGGCCCAGCTCGTCGGCGCCTCCCGCGAGACCGTCAACAAGGCGCTCGCCGACTTCGCGTCCCGCGGCTGGCTGCGCCTCGAGCCCCGCTCCGTCGTCATCCTCGACCTCGAACGCCTCCAGCGCCGCGCCCGCTGAGCCCGTCGCGACGAGCCCCCGACCGTGTGGTCGGGGGCTCGTGGCGTTGGGGGGTCCTTGCGGGTGCGAGGGGGCGGCTTCGACTCGGCCTGCGGCTGCGTCGGTGCGGGTTCTCGCTCGGGTGGGGCTGCGCCGGCGCGGCTTCTCCTGGACCTGCTCTTCGAAAGCGCCTCGACCGGGCGGCTGGGTGGCGCGGCGGCTCGGGTACTCGGGCTGCGGGCCGCGTGGGACGCAAGATTCTGCGTTCTTGCCCCGAGCGGTGTCAGACGTGGCAGCGCTTCTCCCTTCTCGTGGACCGTGCCACGAGAAGGGAGAAGCACTGCCCACCCCACCCCCAAGTGCACCCAAGATTCTTCATTCGCGCGCAGAAGGCCGAACGCTTCTGCGTTCACGACGGGATCCCGTAGCAAACGCAGACTCCTTGGCCTTCCGCACACGAACGCAGAATCCTGCGTCCACCCCGAGCGCAACCCACAGCCCGAGATCCCAGACCAGCGCGGTCGCCAGCCGTCCGGTCGAGGCCCTTGCGGAGCCCACACCCAGCGCCAGTTGAGGCAGCGCACCACCTAGCCCAGATCCCCTACGCCAGCGCACCAGCAGGTCCAGACCCCCAGAGCAGCGCAGCCGCAGCCACGCAGCCCCCAGCCTCTACAACACCCCCCGCGGCCTGAACTGGACGCTGATGCGGGGACCGACGGGCTTGGCGGTCTTGAGGACGGCGTGCTCCCAGGTCCGTTGGCAGGAGCCGCCCATGACGAGGAGGTCGCCGTGGCCGACGACGAAGCCGATGGTGTCGCCGGCGCCGTGGTCGACGGGGCGCAGGCTGAGGCGGCGGGGCGCACCGAGGGACAGGATGGCGACCATGGTGTCCTCGGCCCGACCTCGACCGATGCGGTCGCCGTGCCAGGCGACGCTGTCGCGGCCGTCGCGGTAGTAGCAGAGGCCGGCGGTGACGAACTCCTCGCCGAGCTCGTCAGCGTAGTGCGCGTTCAGGGCGGCGCGGGCGGCGTCGAGCGCCGGGGGCGGGAGGGTGTCGGCGGCGCCGAAGTGCGCGAGCAGACGCGGGACGTCGACCGTCTCGTCGTACATCTGGCGACGCTCGGCCCGCCAGCGCACCTCCGTCTGCAAGGAGAGGAACAGCGGGTCGGCGCCCTGCACCCAGCCGGGACGGACGTCGACCCAGGCACCGTGCGTCAGCTCGCGACGCTGCACCGCAGCACCCAACGAGCCGACGACCGCCTCGTCGCCGACGTCGAGCAGCGAACCCTGGAACCACACCCCAGCAGGATAGGCTGGTTCGAACAGATGTTCTAGGTGCGACGCGCGCGGCGCGGTCCGATCCGCTGCGCGGGTCCCACTAGGCTGCTCCCATGAGCGCCTGGGACGCCCTGCTGGACCGGGTCGACGAGATCGTCGACACGCGCGCCGCCGTCGACGCCGAGGTGCAGTCCGAGCTCACCGAGCTTCTCCTCGGGGCCATGCGCGACGGCACCGCCGACCGCGAGCTCGACCCCGGCGAGGCGGGCCTCTGGCTCGCCGCGCTGCTGCGGACGCACGCCGACGTGCAGGACGCCGGAGAGCGTCGTGCCGACGACGCCCTGAGCACCCTGCGGGTCATCATCACCCGCTGGCTGCACCCCGGACGTCTCGACCAGGCGCCGCCGACCTTCGGCGCCTGAGGTCTACCAGCCCGCCCGGGCTCGGCGTCGACGTCCCGGGATGCGGGACGCCCGTGCCCGCGCGCGCCGCCGACGCACCCTGTCGGGCATGAGTGAACTCACGAACGTCCCCGACGACGACTCCCGTCACCGTGAGCGGACGGTCGACGACGCCCGCCGCTTCCACCTCTCCGAGGACTGGCTGGCGACCGTCGTCGGCCTGACCCTCGTCGTCCTCACGGCAGCCGGCGTGGTCACCGAGAGCTGGTTGCCGCTGTGAGCGCCGCGTCGCCGTCGCCGCAGAGGTCGGTCGTCGAGTTCGGCGGGGGCTTCAGGCCGACGACGTTCCTCGCGGGGCTCGTCGTCGTGGTCGCCACGGGCGTCGGGGCGCGCCTGCTGACGGAGAACGTGCCCACGTGGCTCGAGGACACCGCGCTCGCCGACGCCGGCGCGGCGATCGAGTACCCCGTGTACGCGATCGCGCTCGGCCTGCTGGTCAACGCGGCCCTGTCGGCGGCGGGCGTCCGCGACCGGATCGCGTCGGGGTTCCGCACCGAGTTCTTCATCAAGACCGGGCTCGTCGTCCTGGGCGCGACGGTGGTGCTGTCCGTCATCGCCCGGGCCGCCGGCCCCGCGATCCTGCAGGGGCTGCTGCTGATCTCGGGCGTGTTCGCCTTCACCTGGTGGTTCGCGGGGCGGCTCGGGCTCGACGACCGGCTGCGCGCCCTGCTGGCGTCGGCCGTCGCGATCTGCGGGGTGAGCGCCGCCATCGCCGCGGCCGGTGCCGTGCGCGCCCGCAAGGAGCAGCTCGCCTACACCGCGAGCCTGGTCATCCTCTTCGCGCTGCCGTCGATCTTCGTGCTGCCATGGCTGGCCGACCTGCTGGACCTCTCCCCCGCCGTCACGGGCGCGTGGCTGGGCGGCAACATCGACACGACGGCCGCCGTGACGGCCGCGGGCACGATCGCGGGCGAGGAGCCGCTGCAGATCGCGTCGGTCGTGAAGCTGACGCAGAACGCGCTGATCGGGTTCGTCGCCGTGGGCCTGACCGCCTGGTTCGCGTTCAAGGTCGAGCGCGACCCTGACGGCGAGCGACCCCGCGCGATCGAGCTGTGGCACCGCTTCCCGAAGTTCGTGATCGGGTTCGTGACCGCCTCGGTGATCGCGACGCTGTACCTCGAGGGGGCGTCCGAGGCGCGCGCCGAGGAGTTCGAGACCGTCGTCAAGGGTCTGCGCGACTACGCGCTGATCCTCGCCTTCGTCTCGATCGGGCTGGAGTTCAAGGTCTCGTCCCTGCGCGAGGCGGGATGGCGTCCGATCGGCGTGTTCGCGGCCGCCACGGTGGTCAACATCGTGCTGGCGCTGGCCCTCGCCTCCGTGCTGTTCGCGGGGTTCACGATCTGACGTCGGACCCGCAGCCCGCCCCGACGTGACGACGTCCCGGACCCGTCGGTCCGGGACGTCGCCACGCGGTCACTGCTGCTTCTCGTCCGAGGCCGGCTCGGCACTGCTGTCGGTCGGCTCGACGACGAGCGCGAAGTCGCCGTCGTGCTCCTCGACGCCGACGACCACCGCGCCCTCGACCGCCTCCTGGCCGAGGCGGTGCCGCACGACGACGGGGTCGCTCTGCAGGTCCTTCCACAGCGAGACGCAGAGCGCGACCATGACGAACACGAACGGCACCGACGCGACGATGGTGATGTTCTGCAGGCCGGTCAACGCGTCGGACCCGCCGATCACGAGCATGATCGCGGCCACGGCACCCGTCAGCGCACCCCAGAAGATGACCGAGACGCGGCTCGGCTCCGTGGCGCCGCGCTCGCTGAGCGTGCCCATGACGATCGAGGCGGCGTCGGCGCCGGAGACGAAGAAGATTCCGACGAGGACCATGACGAGCACCGACGTGATGCCCGCCGCGGGGTACTTCTCCAGCAGCTGGAAGAGCGCGAAGTCCGAGGCGACGGAGCCGTCGGAGCCGATGAGGCCGCCGCTGGCGCGCTGCTCGAAGATCGCGGACCCGCCGAAGACGGCGAACCAGACGAGGCTCACGAGCGTGGGCACGAGGAGCACGCCGGTCACGAACTCGCGGATCGTGCGGCCGCGGCTGATGCGGGCGATGAACATGCCGACGAACGGCGTCCACGAGACCCACCAGGCCCAGTAGAAGATCGTCCAGCTCGACAGCCAGGCCTCCATCGCCTGGTCGCCGCTGGCGGCCGTGCGCGACGCCATCTCCGTCATCTGGGAGGCGTAGTCGCCCAACGTGGTCGGCAGCATGTTGAGGATGAACAGCGTCGGTCCGACGACGAACACGAACACGGCGAGGGCGAGCGCCAGCACCATGTTGGTGTTGGACAGCCACTGGATGCCGCGCTCGATGCCGGAGACGGCCGACAGGATGAACAGCACCGTCAGCACGGTGATGATGGCGACGAGGGCGATCTTGCCGGGCTGGTCGATCCAGCCGTTGAACTGCAGGCCGGCGCCGATCTGCAGGGCGCCGAGGCCGAGGCTCGCGGCGGAGCCGAAGAGGGTCGCGAAGATGGCCAGGATGTCGATGACGCGCCCGGCGGGACCCTCGGCACGGCGCCCGATCAGCGGGCGGAACGCCGAGGAGATGAGCTGCGAGCGGCCCTTGCGGAAGGTGCCGTAGGCGATGGCGATGCCCACCACCGCGTAGATGGCCCAGGGGTGCAGGCCCCAGTGGAACATCGTCGAGGCCATGGCGCTCTGCAGCGCCTCCTCGCTCTGCGGCTCACCGGTGCCCGGCGGCGGCGAAGCGAAGTGCGACAACGGCTCGGCGACGCCCCAGAACATCAGGCCGATGCCCATGCCGGCGCTGAACATCATGGCGATCCAGGAGACCGTGCGGAACTCCGGCTTCTCGTCGTCCTCGCCGAGCGGGACCCGGCCGTACTTCGAGGCGGCGAGCCACAGCACGAAGAGGACGAAGAACGACGCGACCAGCACGAAGAACCAGCCGGTGTTGACGATCACCCAGGAGCGGGAGGCGTCGGAGGCCGCCTTGAGCCCGTCGGTGCTCACCAGGCCCCACACGACGAAGGCGATCGCGACCGC
Organism: Aeromicrobium sp. REDSEA-S38_B2; assembly: GCF_001628525.1. NCBI lineage: Bacteria > Bacillati > Actinomycetota > Actinomycetes > Propionibacteriales > Nocardioidaceae > Aeromicrobium > Aeromicrobium sp. REDSEA-S38_B2. Next base: position 145,217 of record NZ_LUNH01000023.1, read on the forward strand.
GCCCGTCACCCCGAAGACCACGGGGTCGATCCTGGTCCGCCATCGCGCCTGCGGCGCATGCTCGTGCTCGGTGCGGGTACTCATGAGGCACCACCTCTTCCCTCGGTGAAGTCGTCGTCAGCTCGGTCGTCGTACGTTCGTCCGGTCGCCCCGCACGGGTAGGTGCGTGGGAAAACCTTTCGACCATACCGAGGACGACGCGCGATGGCGAACCTGCGCCGCGCCTCGTGGCGGGCGTCACGCCCCGACGGGCTGGTGACGCCAGGCGTCAGACGTGGCTGCCGCGCAGCTGCGCGAGGTAGACGAGCGCAGCGACCGTCCCGGCGAGGTTGAGCAGCGAGAGCGGCGCCCAGAAGACGGCGTGCGCGACGACGGCGAGGCCCAGGATCACGAGCCAGGTGTTCTTGGGCAGGGAGTCGGCGACGCTGAAGCGTCCGGCGTCGCGCAGCACGCAGTCGACGAGCGCGAACGCCTTGACGGCGAACAGCACGAGCGACAGCAGGAGCATCAGGCTGGACTGGACCTCGAACACGTCTGGACCCTACCGCCAGACGCCGAACGGCGGGCCCCCGTCGCCGGGAGCCCGCCGTCGCGGGTGGTGCTGGTGGCCGATCAGGACTGCGTGCTGCTGTCGCTGGAGCCGGTGCTGCTGGCCGTCGTCTTCTTGGCGGGCGCCTTCTTCGCGGGCGCCTTCTTGGCCGTCGACGTGGTCTTCTTGGCGGCCGTCGACGTCTTCTTCGCCGGCGTCGACGTGGTCTTCTTGGCCGTCGAGCTGGTCTTCTTGGCCGCGGTCGAGGTCTTCTTCGCCGGGGTCGTCTTCTTCGCGGCCGACGTCTTCGCGGCGGTGGTCTTCTTGGCCGTCGACGTCTTCTTGGCGGCGGTCTTCTTGGCGGTGCTCGCGGTCGAGGTCGTCTTCGCGGGCGCCTTCTTGGCGGTCTCGGTGGCCTTCGTGGCGGTGGAGCGTGCGGCGGCCGACGTCTTGGCCGGAGCCTTCTTGGCCTGCTCCTTGGTGGTCGGGGCCTTCTTCGTCACCTTGGCGACCGTGGCCTGGGCGTCGGCGACGATGTCCTCGGCGCGCTTCTGCACGTCCTCGGCGACGTCCTCGGCGGCCTTGCGGGCCTCCTTGATGTTCTTCTTGGCGTCCTTGCGCAGCGCGTCGAGCAGCTTCTCGCCGCGCTTCTGGACGTCCTCGAGCTTCAGGGCGCGCGCCTGGGCGACGAACTCCTCGCCCTTCTGCACGAGCTCGGCGTAGCCCTCCTGGACCTCGGCGCGGGCGGAGCCGACGAGGCCGGTGGCCTGCGAGCGGAGGTCGTCGAGCTCGACCTTGCGGAGGGTCTCGGTGAGGTTCTTGACCTCGTCGACGAGAGTCTTGACCTGGGCGTTGATCTGGTCGGTGATGCTCATGGGGGTGTCTCCTCGGATGAAGTGTCGGAGTTGGCTTCGGTGACCGTCTCGGCCAGCGTCTCGTCGGTCGCCACGTCGGCGCCGACGAACGAGCGGTAGATGTCCAGCAGTGCCGTCTTCTGCCGCTCGGTCAGGCGCGGGTCGAGGGCGATGGCGTCCTCGACCATGCGCGCGCCGGACTCGTCGACGTCGATGAGCCCCGCTCGTACGTAGAGCGACTCGGCCGAGATGCGCAGTGCCTTCGCGATCTGCTGGAGGACCTCCGCCGAGGGTCGGCGCACGCCCCGCTCGATCTGGCTGAGGTACGGGTTCGAGACCTCGGACTTCTCCGCCAGCTGTCGCAGGGACATCTGTGCCTGGCGTCGCTGCTCGCGCAGGTAGTCGCCGAGGGTCTCGACGGCTCCTCCCACGTGCAGCTTGGCCATGTCTCCAGTCTGCTTGCAAATGCAAGCATCTGCAAGCAGGGTTGCATGCGAGACGTCTCACACGCCGTCGCCCACGGTCCGGTCAGGTCAGGTCAGAGGACGGGGCGCACCTCGCCGACGGGACGTCCACCGCCCAGGACGACCGGACGCTCGCGGAGCAGGTCGGCGTCGACCCCCGCCAGCTCCAGGGCGCGGTGCAGCACGACGAACAGCGGCCGCTCGCCGCCGTCCTCGATCTTCACCGCGAGAGCGGAACCGTCGGCGAGGCCCGCGACGACGACGCTCTCGGCGCCGGACTTCACGAGCGAGCCCGGCACGGCCCGCGCCAGGGCGAGGTCGGGGCGTCGCGTGCCGCTGACCTGCTCGGGGTGCGCGACCATCGCGTCGGCCACCCGGCGCTCGGCGCTGCCCGGCTCGGCCCTCATGAGCCGGCCGACCCCGCGGGCCAGCCGCTCGAGCGACGTCGCCAGCAGGGGCGCGCCGCAGCCGTCGACGCCGACCACGTCGGGCGGCCCGACGAGCTCGGTGAAGGTCGCCGTGATCGCCCGCTGCACCGGGTGGTCGGGGTCGAGGTAGTCGTGGGTGGACCAACCGCGCTGGACGCAGGTCAAAAGCATCGCCGCGTGCTTGCCCGAGCAGTCCATCCGGATCGGCAGCCGGCCCTCGCCGGCCCGCAGCACGGCGGCGTGCTCGTGCGGGTCGACCGGGTACGACGGCGGGGTCTGCAGCGCCGACTCGTCGAGGTCGCCGCGCGCCAGGATCTCGCGGACGCCCTCGAGGTGGAACGGCTCGGCGGAGTGGCTCGCGGCGGCCAGGGCCAGCAGTCGCGGCTCCAGGTCGAGACCCTCCCGCACGAGACCAGCGGCCTGGAACGGTTTGTTCGTCGACCGGGGGAACACGACGGTGCCGGGGTCGCCGATCGACCACACGGTCTGCCCGTCCGGGTCGACCCGCACGGCCGTCCCCCGATGACGGCTCTCCACGAGCCCTGACCGCACGACCTCGGCGACGACGTCGTCATAGATCGACTGCTGGATCAGCAGGCGGCTGCCGGCCGAGCAGGTCTGCCCGGTGTTCTGAACGATGGCCTTGCAGGCGATCGGCACGAAAGCCTCGATATCGGCGTCCTCGAAGACGATCTGAGGCGACTTGCCGCCGAGTTCGAGGGTGACCGGCACCAGGTTCTTCGCAGCATTGGCCATGACCAGCTTTCCGACGGTCGCGCTGCCGGTGAAGACGAGGTGGTCAAAAGGCAGCGACGTCAGCCGATCAGCGACCTCCGGGCCGCCGGTCACCACCGCGACCTCCACGGGGT